>CAZMYG010000056.1:0-16181 GCA_964570465.1 uncultured Planctomycetales bacterium | reverse complement strand
GGATTTCCGCGGCCTGGGTGGGCAGGGGAATGGAACTTTGGCCACATTGGACGATGTGACCAACGGCTTGGAAGAC
This sequence comes from uncultured Planctomycetales bacterium, assembly GCA_964570465.1. Classification (GTDB taxonomy): domain Bacteria; phylum Planctomycetota; class UBA1135; order UBA1135; family CAZMYG01; genus CAZMYG01. The sequence goes on along the minus strand of CAZMYG010000056.1, from coordinate 16,105 downwards.
AATTCGTCTTTGGGCTTTGACAATGGCGGAAGTGGTCTCAGTTCTGGTACTGGTGCTGCTGGGAACCCTTCTGCGGGAGCATTTCTTGCGGATGGTAAGTCCAACTATCGGGCACGCACCGAAGGAATCTTTGACAACCCCTTGGGAAATCTTTTAACCACCAGTGGCGGCGGTACTTTCCAAATCTCTATTCTTGATGATACTCAGCTCAATCTTCTCATTCGAATGATTGAGAAGACTGCGAATGCGCGAACAATCAACAGCAATACGCTCTCGACCTATAACGGTCAGCGAGCTTTTGTCACGGTGATCAACCAGACTACTTATATCGCGGACTACGATGTCGACGTCTCTACTGCGGCATTCGTCGCGGATCCTCAGATCTCGATTATCCCAGATGGAATTTCTTTGGATGTTCGCCCCACAATTCACCAGGACCGCAAATACATCACTTTGGAATTACAGCCCACGGTAGCGACCTTGATTCGACCGATTCAAGAGTTCCAAACTACTTTGGCAGGTATTACCAACCCAGTGACGATTCAGCTCCCAGAATTGCAAGTCTCTTCTGCACACACTACCGCCGTTGTTCCGGATGGTGGCTCGCTGCTGATCGGTGGGCTCAAGAAGATTCGCAAAGTAGAACGCAGCTCTGATGTTCCTTTCTTCTCGCAAATTCCTTTGATCGGCGCATTGTTTAGTAACCAAGGAGTCAGCGAGGAAAGTGAAAGCCTGATGGTACTCGTGCGTGCCTATATCACGGACGTCAAAGCCGAAGCGAAAAAACTCGCGAATCGCTAGTAGAACAGATTTTGGTTGTCTGTAGAATCGCTGCCCGTCTTACGGGTGCATATGGCAAGCTCTTCTCATCATCGTAAAAAGCTGAAGGCGATTCTCTACGACATCGACGATACACTGTTTTCTACTACGGCGTTCGCTCAGACTGCCCGCAGAAACGCCATTCGTTCGATGATGGAACATGGTCTTCGGGGGGAAGAAGATCTGCTACTGCGCGAGCTCAATGAAGTCATCACGGAGTTTTCGAGCAATTACGAGCATCACTTCGACAAACTCTTGCTACGCTTGCCGCGTGAAGCCAGTGCAGGAATCAATCGTGCCATTTTGATTGCTGCAGGCGTAGTCGCCTATCACGACACCAAATTCCAAGAACTCAAAGTATATGACGATGCCTTGGAAATACTGCGCGAGCTGCATTCCAAAACAAAAATTCGTTTAGGCATCATTACTGCGGGTCTTGAAATTAAGCAGGCGGAGAAAATCGTGCGTCTGCGAATTTATCGATACCTCGATCCGACGGCGATTTTTATTTCTGATCGCATTGGAATCAGCAAACCAAATATCAAGTTCTATCAACGTGCCTGCAACGAGATGGGAATCAAGCCTCAAGAGGCCATGTATATCGGGGATAATCCCGAGAACGATATCTATCCCCCGAAAAAATTAGGCATGGTCAGCTGTTGGCATCATCGTGCGGCGAAATACAAACTTTCTCCCTACGGCCCACAACCGGATTACAAGATTCGCAATTTTCACGAATTGAGAGATATCTTGGTTCGGGATTTTCAAATCAAGCTGTGAGGGACACTCGTTATATTGTCGGATTCTCTAAAAGAATCCGACAATATAACGAGTGTCCCTTCTACTGCGGCAGCAGGTCAGCAAAGAATTCTTTTGGCCGAATCACTCCACGGAAACCATATCCAGGGCCAGATTCACGCGGATCAAGATAATCCAAACGTTCACCAGAGAAATAGCCTTCTTCCTGATCGAGATATCGTCCCCCTACCAAAGCAGCGGTTTTGGAATCGGGCTTACGCATTTTGATCCACTCCGCAACATTACCTGCGAGATGATGCACACTAGGAGATGAGAAACCGATGGTCGTGCCACCTTTTGTGACCGGAACAGGTTTTTCAGAAGACTTGTTCACATCGGAGGCTCTTGCGTTGGCAAAACTCTCTCCAACCCAGGGAAATTTACGATGTTCCCCAGAACGTGCTGCACCCTTTGCGGCAATCCACCACTCATCAAGCGAAGGCAAATCTTTGGACAACGCTTTGAGATAAGCAATCGCTTGGTAGTAGTTCACTTCTTCCACAGGCCAAGAGGAATCGGTATTCGGAGCTTCCTTGAGATAAGGAGGTTCGAGATTTTCTTCATCAGGCCAAAGTTCATGAATCTCCTCTGGTTTTAATCGACTCGAAACGTTTTTGAGAAAACTTCGATAGTCTTTCACAGTGACTTCGCCACAATCGAGAAAGAAACTCTCAACTACTTTGGAATCTTCTTTACCAATTCGTACTTGTCCAGAAAGTACCGCGGCCATGCCTTTTGTAGCCGTTCGCAACTGCTCAATTCTTTGCAAACAAGACTCTAAAAAATGCGCAGAGTATTTGAGTGATTCCAAATCTTTCTTCGCTCGCCGAAAGTTGGATTCGGCCTGATCTAAATCGAGCTTGTCAAATAGCAAAACGAAAGCTTGAGCAACATCGTTACGTACACTTGCGAGTGTCTGCGCATCAGTATCCGCGATCGAGTCTTTGCTCAATGAAGACAAAGAACTCGCCGCCGCAGCGAGTTGCCTAGATTGGATTTGTTCCAAAGCACTGGTGAAAATCTTGCGTCGCTCATTCCAACTTTGCGCAATTTTTTGAGAACTAAGAATCTTTGTATCGAGATCTTCCATCGCGAGAAGTGAATCTTGTGCACGCAAAGAAGTTTGAGACTTGATGATTTGTGCGAGTTGGGCACTCAATTCTGCCTCAAGCTCCGGTATCCATTGAGTGGCGCCTTTGACAGATTGGATCTTCGCCTTCACACGATCCATTTCTTCGTTCAGATGACGCAGCTCTGTCTCTTGTTTCTCCCGTGTTGCAATGCGCTCGCGAATGAGATTCAGTTTCTCCGCTGGAAGAATTTTCTCCCACTTCTCTTTGGAATCTCCAAACGCATCGAACAGCGCCTTGCGATTCTTTTCAAATTCTGCCAACAGGGCCTGCAATGCCGGAATCCCGAGTTCGTGTTTAGCAAAACCATCTAAACCACGGTCGATTCTTGATAGTTGTAATGGAGACGCCGTGATTGCCAAATCTTCCAGATCCTTTGCGCGTGACTTCCACTCGCTTTGCAACCAAGCCTTGAGTTCAGGGCCAATACTCTCTGGCGTACTCATCAATTCTTGAGTTTTCTGCAATTCCGCGAGCAAGCTGGGATAAAACGACGGATCCTGGGGATTTGGCAAACTGACAGCCGCATTGCGTGCACTCAATCGATTGATGATGCGCTCTTTTTCTCGAGCATCCGCAATCAGCCCTTCGATTGTCCGTTCCAGCTCTTGAGCCTGAGGGAGAGAAGAATCTATTTTTTTTCGCAGACTCTGTGCATCGGAGAGAACAATATCGGGAGTGCCCTCCATGCGAAGTCGAATGCGACGAATTTCTTCGAGGCTTTGCTCCACAGAGAGAAACAAATTCTCGGTTTTCGTTTCTGGAATATTTACAGCCGTTAACTCTGCAGGCGCGGGATTAGAAGGTTCAGATTTTTGGACAACGTTGTCTATTGCCGTATCTTCCGTTTTTGCGGGAGTGGTTTTCTCAAATTCCGCATTGGCAAGAAGTACGGTTTCTGTTTTGTCTGCCGTAGCATTTTTCTGTGGCTCCTCGGACAACTTAATTTCTGGCTTTGCTTCTTGCTTGGCTTCAGGTTTCTGAATTTCCGGTTCCAATTTAGGAGTAGCTTTTTGCGAGGATGGCAGACTTTGAACAGTTCGCGGCATTTGAGTTGGCGTTTTATTTGATTTTCCTCCGGAGAAAATCCAGAACCCTGTTGCACCCAAAACAACAACGCCAACAACCGAAGCAACGAGAGCCAAACGTTTGCGAGCAGCGGCGATTTCCACCGCCGGCTTATCGCCACGGCGAATCCTCTCTAGTTCCGCAAGAATCTCACTAAAAGTGGCGTAGCGATCTTTGGGATTCTGCGCGGTCATTTTTTCAATCACTCCGCTCAATGGAGCGGGAATGGATTGGTCCATCAAAATTCGCGCGGGGCTGAGGCAATCGATTTCTGTTTTCTTGCGAATACAGTCGTAAACCGAATCCCCCTGAACCGGAGGAACACCAGTCAACAAGTGATAGATAGAGGCCCCCAAAGAATACATATCACTTCGCGCGTCGAGGCTTTTGCCCAGAGCCTGTTCGGGACTCATATATAAAGGAGTACCCACTACAGATGCGCTCATGGTGAGCTCGACCCCAGAATCTAGGATTTTTGCGATGCCAAAATCGGCGATTTTGAGTCTTCCCTGGCTATCCAATAATAAATTCTCGGGTTTGATGTCGCGGTGAACGATTTGCAATCGTTCCGCCTCCATTAATCCTTCTACCGCCTGGGCTAAAAATCGGATGGCATCGTTGGTTGGGAGACGTCTTTGGGGTTTGGATCCAGCAAAGTTCCATAAACTGCCCCCTCCCACAAATTCCATGATGAGATAGTGCAGATTGTTGGATTTCCCGACTTCGTGGATTTGAACGATATGTGCAGTATTGAAACGACCAACCGTCCGTGCCTCTTGTTGGAATCTCTGCAAGAATTGTTCGTCGGTGCAAAATTCGGGACGAATGGTTTTAAACGCAACGAGCCTGTCTAAACTAAGCTGAATCGCTTTGTATACAGATCCCATCGCTCCTTTTCCAACTAAAGATAGGATCTTGCAACCACCAATGACTTGGCCGATGAGCGGATCTTCTTCCGCTTTAATTTGAGTTTCGGCAAGAGTTTTCTCTAGTACCGTCTTTTTTTCAGTGCTCATGAGACTCCCTACAATCTGTGCTGAGCCCTCCCCTAAATCGAGTTGACAAGTATAACTGAAAAAAAAGTTTCAAATATTTTTTTTCCTCTCTCCACAAGATCCGAAGAAAAATTATTTTTTTGCTGCTTGGATCGCCCAGAAACGCTGGATTTCTGCGGCTTGCAAGCCTCCCCAACTTATCCACATTCACTCCACAAAACGCGGCACGGACCCTGCTAGTTCTTTGTGAGTTTTTTTTGAGATTTTTCCCTTGGACTTGACTTGTTACACAAGTAAATAGCTCCCATCGCTTGCGCAAAAACGCAACGCGATGCCAAAAGCCGATCATTGAAAACAAGGAGTTGGGTGTGGGGTAAACCTCTCGTGACCGCAAGGTCGAGAAACCCAAAAAGGTTGGTCTCCGGAAACGGAGCGCCGGATTTTTTACAACGCAAAACTCTAGGGTGCCGGGTTCCCTGGTCTTCGGACTGGGACAATCTAAAGCACGGAAGAGGATGGCACGGGAAAACAAACCGAAAGCCAGTGTAAAAAATTCTAAGCCTTCAAGGGAAACCCTAAGGAAGCCACCGAAGAGTCCTTCAGACTCTTTAGGAACTCTGTGTAAGGATCAAAACCCTGTAGCGCGGCCGCAGCGGGCGTCTGGAGCGCCACCAAGTAAGCGCAGGAGGGAAAGTTTTGAGGAAACTCGGAACGATTTGCACGGGGGGAAAGCTTTGAAAGGGTAATCTCGCGAGCGCTTCTATGTACTTCGGTATGTAGAGAGGCTTTATCGGGTGCAAACCATCAAGTGGGTCAAAACCCAGAAGGTGGATTGAGTCGAGCCGCAAGGCTCTGATTCAAATCGATAAAACCGAATGTGCTGTGGAGACGAGAAAGCTCAAGAGAGCCATCGCGAGTAAACGCAACTCGCGAGGAGAACCTACGATGAAAACTCGCTAGACGGACCAAACGCTAGGAGAGGCGAATTCCTGGAGTAGCGACTCCGGGATATAAGGAAGGACGCCGGAAAACCCACCAGTCTTAGTCTTTGCCAAAAGCCTGAGAAAGGGGAGTGCTGAAAAACACTGACGGCACTACGGTTCTTTCTGAAACCTCTGAAAGCGGGGCGAACGTCCTACGAGGAGTGAGCTTAGCGCAAGCTTTGCCAAAGTCGTAAGTTCCTCTTAATGCTCTGAAGGGCCAAGCGTGAGGCACTCATACCCAGCTCTCTTTTTCGGGGCTAGATTTCGAAGGAGGTCTAGCCCTCTTTTTTTTAACCCCTCATTCAATCTTTGATTTTGTTTCTCCCGCTAGATTCGCGGCAAGAACCAATAGAGAAATGGCCATTGTTGGAAACACCACCACCCAGGGCGCGATTTGCAAAACACTCATCCCCTCTTCAATTAAGTTCCCCCAACTAGGTTCCGGCGGCGCTAATCCCAAACCTAAATAAGAAAGCGCTGCTTCACTCAGAATCGCGCTACCAAGACTCAATGCAGCAGAAACAGAAATCACCGACCAACAATTGGGCAAGATATGTCCCCAGAACAATCCAAAGTTAGAAATTCCCAAAGAACGCGCCGCGAGTACAAATTCTTTTTCTTTGAGAGAAAGCACTTCCGCCCGCACGAGTCGCGCACTCGCCATCCACCCTGTGAATCCCAAAATCAAAATAATGAGAAAGAAGGATTTTTCTCCAGGCGCAAGTCCAACGACCGCTAAAAGGATTACAAGTCTCGGCAGAGAAAGCATGCCATCGGTAAATCTCATCAAGACCTTATCGATCCAACCCCCACGCAGCGCCGCAAAAGCACCCAGCACAGTTCCACAAGAAATCGAAACAAATACAGAAAGAGCACCAATCCAGAGAGAATTGCGAGCGCCATAAAGCACCCGCGAAAAAACATCTCGAGAAAGAGCATCAGTACCCATCCAATGATCCCAAGAAGGTGGCAGTAATTTCTGCGTGACAAGATCCGGCTGCTCGAGAGGATGGTAAGGCGTTAATAAAGGAGCAAAACAAGCGAGCAAAACAAAAACGATCAAAATGACCAAGCTCCAATTTACAGAAATATTTTTACTCTCACTCATACGGCTTTTACTCGTGGATCAACCAGCAGCAAAAGTTTGTCAGCCAGAGCATTTCCTAAAACGACAAAGCTCGTCAGAAAGAAACAGCAGCCAAGAACGACGGGATAATCTCGTGTGAATATAGAATCGACGAGAAGAAAACCCATTCCATGCCAGCCAAAAACCTGTTCTACCAACACCGCTCCACTGACTAAAAAAGGAAGTGAGAGTCCGAGCAAAGTCACCATGGGCACAAGGGCTCGACGCAAGGCATGTCGGTAAAACACCTGATTCTCTGGAACTCCTTTGGCTCGCGCGCTGCGCACAAAATCTTCCTCGAAAGCCTGAAGCACTCCCGCTCGCGTGTGGCGAATCACAAGCGCAATATTGCCCAAAATCAAAGTCGCCGCTGGCAAACAAAGATGCCAAAGTCGATCGAGCATCTGTTTCCAAAATGGCCAATCCTGAGCATTTACCGAAGCCGTTCCCGAAATAGGAAACCAAGGCAGCGAGTAAGCAAAAACCAAGATCAGCAAAATGCCCAAAGCAAAAGCCGGCATAGAATAAAAAACGAGAGAAGTCGCGCTGAGTAATCGATCTGCGAAGCTACCTTCACGACGTGCAGCAAATACTCCAACAGGAACTCCCAATAGGAAAATTCCGCCCAAAGAAACAATCCCGAGAAATACCGTTCTGGGTAAAGATTCGAGAACCATTTCCAAAACAGGTCGGTGGCTGATTAAAGAATTCTGGAAATCCAATTGAAGAGTCTGCCAAAGCCAAGAGAAATATTGAATCCAAAGCGGACGATCTAGCCCCAAGTTCTCCCGCATCTGTTGTTGAATATTGCTTGGTGAATCTGGAGAAAAATAATAATAAGAAGCGTCACCAGGCATGGCATGCATCAACAGAAAGAGCAAACTGCTCACCGCCCAAATCATCAGCAAGACCCGCAAAACGAAAAACAAGGCGGCGCGAAAATTCATTTGGGCTTTTGGTATTTCTGTTCCTTTAAAGCCACCCACCATCGCTCTACTCCCTGCATCGGCGAAGTGATATCTGGACGAACATCACGAAATCGCTTGTGAATCGCAAGAGGCATATCTCTCCAATACAGAAAAAGCATCGGCTGATCTTCATAGACCAAGCTTTGCAATTCTTTCCAAAGCGACCGGTTCTTTTCAGAATCGGATTCACGCAACGCTTGATCGAGCAAAGATTCCACTCGTGGATTGGAATAGGAACCGTAATTATTTGGATAGGCTTCCCCAGAACGCAAAGTCGCTGAAGGATCCGGCCAAAGCTCTGACTGCCAACTGATCAGAGCCGCTTCAAATTCTTTCTTCCGCAAAGATTCGCTCGCATGATTGAAATCTCGCTTTTCGATTTTGGCTTCCACGCCAATTTTCTTCCATTGATCTTGCACAACCTGGGCAACGGCAAGTAATCGCACGGAAGTTGAATAAGTCAGCAAGGAAAAAGAAAATTTCTTCCCCTCTTTTTCCAGAATCCCGTCCCCATCTAGGTCTTTCCAACCCTCTTCTGAGAGTATTTTCTTCGCGCGCTCTGGATCATAAGGAAGTGGATCAATCCCTAAATTCGATAAGCGGCAAATCTCCGGAGTAATTTGAGAAACCGCGCGCTTTGCATATCGCTTTCCTCCAGCCGAAAGAATCCCGTCTATCAATTTGTCACAGTCGACTCCAAGCGCCAAAGCTTGTCTCACTTTCTGATTCTGAAAGAGAGGATTCTTAAAATTCCAAACCACATAGTCGAGAAAGCGATAGCCTCGCGGAATTAAGGAAAGATTCGGATTTGCAGCGATTCGCGCATAGTCCTGAGGCAACAAAGCATAAAAAAGATCTACTCGCCCACTCAAAAGCTCGGTCAAACAAGTGTTGTAATCAGGAATGATGCGAAAAATGAGTTTGTCGAGATAGGCAGGCTCACCAAAAGGTGGATTGTCATTGCGCACGAGTACAAACTCTTGTCCCTGAGTCCAACGATCTAAGCGAAAGTAATTCCCGGAAAGCGGCTTTCGACTAATCGGATGACTGCGAATTTCTTCAGGCTTCAAATCCTTGCATAAATGAGCCGGCAACCAACCCCATTCACTGGTTGCGGCCAAACGCGTGATTGGGTCAAAAGAATCGCGGAAAGTGAAGCGAAGCGTGTAATCGTCAATTTTTTCGCAGGCTTTTTCGGGATTTAACTTGGCAAGAAAATCAGCTCGTGGACTCGCAACCTTGGGGTTTTTCAGCAACTCAAAACTGAATATTCCATCGTCTGCTGTAATCGGATGACCATCCTCCCATTTCATGTTGCGGCGTAAGTAATAGGTCAATTCCTTACTGCCTTCATTCCATTCCCATTTTTCGGCAAGCATGGGTCGATAGCGAAGCTCACAATGAAAATCCCCATCTGTCAGATAAGGAGCAATCCGACTCACCAATACCATCGAGGGATCTGCGGTAACAAAAGTAAGTGGGTTCAAACTATCTGGATCAGCAAAAACGGCGACGACCAAGCTGTCCCCACGCTCTGCATGCACTCCATTTTCTTGAGTTGCATTAGCGGGTGCTTTGATGCAGGCAAGGCCTAGCACTAAAACAGTAAAAAATAACTTCATCAATTCTTTCATCTTCCCAAGCGGGGCTTGAGATTACAATCGCAGCCGTGGGTCGGCCCAATCGAAATCTTTTTCTGATGATCTGTCTCGGACTTGTTCTTCTCGCCGCCTTTTCCACTTTATTTGGCAAAAGTCATCGCTCACGGGCGGAACTGAGCATCGACAATCTCGCAGAAGTACAAACACTTGATCCCGCTACAGCCAGCGGACAACAGGAATCGAGACTGCTTTCCTTCTTATATGAAGGACTCACCGTTCCCCATCCAAAAACTCTAGAGCCTTTACCGGGAGCAGCAGAGTCTTGGGAAATTTCTGTAGATCAAAAAAGTTATCGCTTCTTCCTGCGGGAAAATCTCCGCTGGTCGAATGGGGAGTTAATTACGGCTGCGGATTTTGTTCAATCGTGGAAGCGATTGCTTGACCCACAAACGGGATCTAATTTTGCCTATCTCTTACGGGATGTGGAATCTTTCCAAGCAGTTGATGAACGAGAATTTCGTGTCCAACTCAAAAAAGCTCTGCCCTATTTTTTGAATCTGACTTATCTCTGGCCGCTGGTACCAGTACACGTACGTTCCCTGGAAGAATGGAAAATCAAATCTCCTTCTCGCTGGCGAATTGATTGGATGCGTACGGAAAATCTCATCAACAATGGGCCTTATCGCATTCTAGAAAGAAGAATCAACGACCGTATTCGTTTAGAGAAAAATCCTCAGTATTGGGATCGCGAAGAAATTCAAATCGAAACTATCGATGTGCTCGCTCTGGAATCTCCAAACACTCGACTGAATCTTTTCCTGACCGGCGAACTCGATTGGACTCAACAAATTCCTATTTCTGTAATTCCCAAACTTCGCAACTCCCCCGCTCTACGAAACGAATCCTATCTGGGAACTTATCTCTACTATTTCAATGTGAACCGTCCCCCATTGAACGATTCGCGTGTGCGACAGGCTTTGATTCAATCGATTGATCGCCATGCTCTGGTAAAACAGTTCAGTCAAAACGTTTATTTTTCTGCGGATTCTCTAATTCCTCCTCGCATTGAAAATTACAAAACAGCAATACTCGCGTCCTTCAATCCAGAACAGGCAAAACTTCTACTTCGCGAAGCTGGCTTTCCCAATGGAGAAAACTTTCCTTCACTTGAAATCCTCTATAACAACCAAGAACTACATCGTGATTTAGCTGAGCTCATTCAAGATCAATGGAAACGGCATTTGGGAATTGAAATCAAACTGCGTGCAGAAGAATGGAAGAGTTTTCTTGATTCACAGATTCGCCACGACTACAGCATTTCTCGCGGTTCTTGGATTGCGGATTATCCAGATCCCATGGCCTATTTAGAGATTTTCCATAGTACTAGTGGAAACAATCGCAGTGGTTTTTCTCATTTAGACTTTGACACGCTACTCGAAAAGGCCACGAACACCCTCGAAGCGTCGGAGCGATTCCAACTTCTCACCCAAGCCGAAAGCGTTTTGCTCGAACAAGCTCCTGTTTTACCGCTGTTCTTTTATGCAGGAACTCATTTAGTCAATCCCGCACTACAAGGCTGGGAGAGTAATGCTCTCGATTTGCATTTTCCAAAATTCTGGCGGCTCTCAAAATCTCCCATAACACGATGACTCGATTCCTGCTCCGCCGCCTTGTCCTCTCTGCGCTCACGATTCTTGCAGTAGCCGTAATTTCTTTCTTACTTATGCGCGCTGTGCGTGGTGGACCCTTCGATGAAGAACGCCCTATGCATCCCGCAATTCAGGAAAATCTCAAACGCTATTACCAACTCGACCAGCCTCTCCCCACACAGTTCCTTCAATATATAGGAGGAGTCTTGCAGGGCGACTTTGGCCCGTCACTGCGTATGCGGGATTTCACGGTGAATGATATTCTCGCCCAAGCCTTTCCGATCTCTGCCACTTTGGGATTGGGAGCACTTAGTTTGGCTCTGGTTTTGGGAATCTTGATTGGAGTGCTCAGCGCTCAATCGAAAGACTCGACCATGGATCGATTTGGTATGGCCTTCAGCAGCATTGGAATTGCCATACCGAACTTTGTCTTTGCTTCGATTTTTATTCTGCTCTTTGCATTTTGGATTCCTCTATTTCCTCCTGCAGGTTGGGGACAATGGCGTCATTTATTTCTACCTGCGCTGACTCTCTCTCTACCTTTTGCGGCATCGATTGCCCGACTCGTACGCACCGGCATGATCGAATCGCTCTCCGCGGATTACATTCGCACTTCCAAGGCAAAAGGAAACTCGCAAACGCAAACCTTGATTCGCCATGCCCTGCCTGGAGCAATGACCAGCGTCATCTCCTTTCTTGGTCAAGCGGGAGCGGGAATTCTGACAGGTTCACTTGCCATCGAGAAAATCTTCGCGATTCCAGGACTTGGTACTCATTTCGTTTATAGCGCGCTCAATCGCGACTACCCGCTCGCTATGGGCATCACCTTGCTTTACACCGCATTGGTTTGCTTGCTCAATTTGCTCTCTGATCTCGTACTTGCTCTTTTCGATCCCAGGATACAACTCGAATGAAGCTCTGGAATCATTGGACGGTGTATCTCTTGGGCGGAATTGTTCTGCTGGCATTTTTAGCTCCGACTCTACCCATCGTCTCGCCTAGCGAGATTCACTTAGAACGTGCAAATGAAACACCTGGAGCTTTTGCAAAGGATGCGCACTCTCTGCTCGGCACAGATAGCAAAGGCAGAGATCTACTCTCACGATTGATTTGGGGATCGAGGATTTCTCTCTTCGTCGGTTTTCTAGGAGCGACGATTTCTTTAGTAATAGGAGTGAGCTATGGAGCCATTTCCGGATATCTGGGAGGGAAAACAGATCTTTTCTTGATGCGAGCTGTGGATGTGCTGCAATCCCTACCTTTGATTTTTCTCGTACTTTTCCTTCTTACCATATTGGCAGAGTATCGAATGGAACTTGCGAGTATCGGAATTGGCAGAGTGCAGGTTTTCTATCTCGTGATTGGAGCATTTTTCTGGCTCAATATGGCTCGCATCATTCGCGCAAATGTACTTTCACTCAAACAAAGAGAATTTGTCCAGGCGGCACAAGCCTTGGGCGCATCGCGCACGCGAATCCTCATTCAACACCTACTTCCTAATCTACTCCCCATCGCTCTTGCCTATCTCGCCCTCACCATTCCTCAGGTGATTTTGTTCGAATCGTTTCTTTCTTTCTTAGGGCTTGGCGTAGAAGCTCCTGGAGTTTCTTGGGGATTGCTCGTTGCTGAAGGTATTGAATCCATCAATCCATTACAAAGCAGTTGGTGGTTGCTGCTCTTTCCCAGCTTGGCTTTGACCCTTACCTTATGGACTCTCAATCGATTAGGAGAACGTTTACGCGATCGCTTTGATCCGAAGAGCAATCAACCAGCATGAATTCGCTATTAGAAATCCAAGATCTCCAAGTCCAAATCCAGGACCGAGGAAAAAAATTGCCCGTTCTCGATCGCGTGTCTTTGCAAATTCGACCTGGGGAAATCGTGGGCCTTGTTGGGGAATCTGGCTCCGGGAAAACCATGCTTAGTCTTTCTTGTCTGAGATTATTGCCAGAACCGGTCGCAACAATACTTGGAGGCAAAATTCTGTTTCAAGGCAGAGATCTACTCGATTTGAAACACGAAGAAATGCGCCGACTGCGAGGCAATCGCATTGCCATGGTTTTCCAAGATCCGATGAGCGCGCTTAATCCGTTTTTGAGCATAGAAAGACAACTCAGTGAAGTCTTGGAAATTCATCAGGGCAAAACGCGACGGGACGCGCGAATTCCTTGCATCGAAGCCTTACGTCAAGTTGGGATTGGCGAACCCGAGAAAAAAATCGATTGCTTCCCCCATCAGCTTTCTGGAGGACAAAGACAGCGAGTGTTGATCGCAATGGCGCTGCTCTGTGAACCGGATTTACTCATTGCCGATGAACCGACAACGGCTCTCGATGTCACGATTCAAGCGCAAATTCTAGATCTAATTAAAATCCAACAAAAAAAACGTGGGCTTGCCGTGCTTCTCATCTCTCACGATTTGGCTGTAGTCGCGAACATGGCTCAACGTCTCTACGTTCTCTATGCGGGACGAGTGGCCGAACATGGACCAACTGCGGAACTTTTGCGATCTCCCAAACATCCCTACACCGCAGGACTGATTCGCTCTCTACCCAATTTGCAATCTAAACAGCGCTTGGAACCCATACCAGGACAACCCCCGAATCTTGCGGAACTGGCTCCAGGTTGCGCCTTTGAACCTCGTTGCTCTTGGAGACAGAACATTTGCCAAGAAAAAATTCCGGAACTTCAAACAATCAATCCTTCACGAGCGAGCGCCTGCTTTGAATGGGAGAAATTATGAGCGCGGCTTTGCTTACCGTGCGCAATCTTGCGGTGCTTTACCCAGCACGAGGGAATCAAGCCGCGTTTCGTGCAGTCGACGGAATTTCTTTCGAAATTCAATCAGGACAGATTTTTGGACTTGCTGGTGAATCAGGCAGCGGAAAATCCTCCGCCGCTCGAGCAATTCTCCAATTGATCCGACCTATTACAGGAGAAGTTCTTTTAGAAGGAGTTGATCTCTGCAAATTATCCGAAGGCGCACTACGCCCACTCCGCAAACAAATTCAAATTGTCTTTCAAGATCCGCTGAACTCGCTCAATCCTCGAATGCGTGTACGGCAAATTATTGAAGAACCTTTGCTGATTCATCGCATTGTTGAGAAAAATGAAAGAAAGCATCGAGTTGTCGAACTCGCAAACCAAGTTGGACTGGGGGAAAACCTACTCGAACGATTTCCTCATGAACTTTCTGGTGGGCAAAGACAGCGCGTGGGCATCGCTCGCGCTCTCGCAACACAACCGAAACTTTTCGTCTGCGATGAACCCGTCTCCGCTCTCGATGTTTCGATTCGAGCGCAGATTGTGAATTTGTTGAAAGATTTGCAACAGCAGTTGGGGCTTTCCTATCTCTTCATCTCTCACGATCTCTCGTTGATGCGCTACCTTTGCGACGAGATTGCTGTGATGCAGTCAGGACGAATTGTCGAACGCGCGCCAACGGAGGAGTTATTCTCGAAACCTGCTCACGCCTACACACAAAAACTGATCGAATCCATTCCTCACTTCTGAGGGAGACCAAGAAGAGCTGGGTCGTTGACTGCTTTTTCTTCCGGAATCACGGGGATTGGCTCGGTGCTAAGCCACTCTGCGTCTGGCAAATGGAAATCACGCAACAAGCGGCTGAAATAGAGATTGCCCATCCAAAGATCTGACTGTGCACTTAAACGTCCTTTTTCGGTACGAAGATCGTAGTGAATTCCAAAATGGAATCTGGCACCACTACGATTTTCCCCGCGAATTCCTGTCTCTTGGCAAAGATAGACGAGGCCTTGAATCTGTGAATCATCAGAGAGATTCGGCAAGGGGTATTTGCCAACCCATCGTTGCATCGATTCGCGAATCTCCAAACCCACTCGATCCGTCAGCGCAGCGTTTTCGTCTCGAAAGATTTCGCCCTGACGCGTGAGGAAATATTGAGAAATCAATTCGTCTTGAAAAAAAAGCCGATTCGCGTTGGGCGCGCGCTCGATTTCTAAATGCAGAAAAATCGGCTGCCCATCGAAACTCTCTCCGTAATCGAGCACTCGATCCTGCGCATCGCGCAAAGTCAAAGCCATCGTGCAAGTCCGATAATTTCCTCCGTTGAAAAGTCTGGGATTGCGCTCGTCATTGCCTCGATAATAAATCCGCCTGATCGCTCTTTCTTTGGAAGAATTCTTAGGCTGAGGAGGGAAGCCGAAGGGAGCGACCGTTTCGACTTGCAAACCCTTCAAATAATCTTCGCGTTGCTGATCGAGTGGAGTCAGAGGAAAGAGTGTCTCCCAAAACTGAGCCGACACAATTCCGATCGAAAGTAGAGCAACCCCAGAGAGTTGCCTACGAGAAAAAATCTTCTTCATGCCTGCAAGCATGGCGAAGAAAAAGGACGCGGCAAACACAGTCCAAAGCCCTTCGGTGATCCAGGAAACCTCTTCGATTCCATAGACATCCATCGAAATCGCTGCGAAAAGAAATCCGCTAGACGAGAACAACGCGATCGCAATCGCCGCTGCAATCGCAGTCCAAAAAAATCCGTCCCTAAATAGTTTCCCCTTCAACAACAAAAGTAACGCCATCGCTAGCAAAGCAAAAACAAAGAAATAAGGATTCGATCCGAAGCCCATCGGTTCTTTGTTTTCAATCGGTGCAAGACGACTGACAAAAAAATCCGGGTCCGACTGAAATTCACCAACGCAGTTTTCGCAGCAGAAAAAAATGAGTCGGCCTTTATATACCGTATTGTATTGAGAGAGAGTTTGCTCCGTCGGGATGACTGGACAACGCTGATTACGTTCCTCTTGCCAGAAGAACGAACTACAGAGAATTGTCAGGAGAAAAAGAAAGGAGCTCCTCATGCTGGAGCTTCTTTCGGCATTTAGGGTGGGGACGTTGTAGCCATTTAGTCATTCTGGGAGGGGACACTGGTTTTATTGTCGGATTATGGGGCCGGTTTGGGGGCCGTGATTACGGCAATATAAACCGTGTG
>CAZMYG010000055.1:0-16335 GCA_964570465.1 uncultured Planctomycetales bacterium | reverse complement strand
TGAGTATGTCGTTCTGAATCGTCCCGCGTAATTCGTCGAGCTTGCAGCCCTGATTCTCTGCGGCCGCAAGGTAAAAAGCCCAAATCACCGCTGCAGGCCCATTGATCGTCATCGAGGTCGAAACTTTATCGAGGGGAATTCCATGGAATAGCGTTTCCATGTCTGCGAGAGAAGAAATGGCAACGCCGCATCGACCCACTTCACCTTGAGATCGCAGATGATCCGAGTCATAACCCATCAAGGTTGGGAAATCGAAAGCGACAGAAAGTCCCGTTTGTCCGTGCTCGAGCAAGAAGTGATAACGTTGATTGGTATCCTTCGCGGTTCCAAACCCAGCAAACTGTCGCATCGTCCACAGACGTCCGCGATACATCGAAGGATAAACACCTCTAGTGAATGGAAATTGGCCTGGAAAACCAAGATCTTTCAAATAGTCGGCGGGAGGGGAATTGATCGGATCATAGATCGGCTCAACGGGCTCGCCACTCAGAGTCGTGAACTCGGGACGCTCCTGACTTTTCCAACGAAGCGCGTCTTTCTCCCACAACTCACGCGCTTTTTGTAAGGGCTGCGCATGCGCAGCCACTACATGGCCATTGTTATTTTTCCCGTTGTTCTTCGACATCAGCGTCGTCCCTTTGCTCGACTCTGCAAATATTTGCGATGTTGATTCACAGCGTCCAAAAATTCGTCGACACCTTTTCCATTCGCAGCGGCAGTCTCAACAACCAAAGGTTTCCAATCGTTTTTTCCTTTTCGCAAAGTCAACATGTCGGCGATTTCGTTTTTCAACCGTTCGGCGCCCGGTAAATCCGATTTGTTCACGACAAACAAATCCGCAATCTCCATCAATCCTGCTTTCATCGCCTGAACACCATCGCCTAAACCAGGACAAAGCACAACGACCACAGTATCTGCTGCCTCTAGTATCTTGGTTTCTGCCTGACCAACGCCAACTGTCTCAATCAGAATTTCCTCAAAACCAAAAGCATCGAGCACATCGCAGGCATCTACAGTCGCCTTCGCAATACCACCTAAGGCGCCTCGAGTTGCCATCGAACGAATAAATACTCCAGGATCGAGCTGCACTCGCTGCATGCGAATACGATCTCCGAGCAGAGCTCCTCCAGTGAAAGGACTGGAGGGATCAACAGCGACAATGCCCACTTTCTTTTTCTTCGTTCGCAAACTGCGTGCACAAGAATCCACCAAGGTGCTTTTGCCAGCACCCGGAGGCCCGGTAAAACCCGTACGAAAAGCGCGACCAATTTTCCGGGAAAGCGCAGTGCGATATCGCGGCCATTGCGGATCACGATTTTCGGCCAAGGTGATGAGCCGCGCGGCGGCTGTGGTGTCGCCTTTCCAAAAACGAGTTAGTAATTCCCCGTTTGTTTTCATCATCACTGCATCAACGCTCTCGCGATGACAATTCGCTGCACTTCGCTCGTGCCTTCGTAAAGTTCGGTGATGCGAGCGTCTCGCATGTATCGCTCTACAGGGAAGTCCGTCGTGTAACCAGCTCCACCATGAATCTGAACCGCTTCTTGCGCCACACGATTGACCATTCTTGAAGCAAATAATTTGGCCATCGCCGATTCTTTCGAGCAGGAAACTCCACGATCCCGGAACATCGCGGCACGATGCGTCAACAAACGAGCTGCATCGAGCTCAGTTCCCATTTCGGCAATCTTCCACTGAATCGCTTGGAACTCTTCGAGATGCTTGCCAAATTGCTGGCGCTCTTTGGCATATTTCTTCGACGCTTCCAGAGAAGCGCGCGCGATTCCTAATGCTTGGCTGGCGATTCCTATTCTTCCGCCATCGAGAGTGTCTAGAGCAATATGGAATCCCATTCCTTCGTCGCCCAAACGATTCTCAACGGGGACTCGACAATCCTCGAGCACAATTTCCATGGTCGAAGAGCCGCGAATTCCCATTTTCTTTTCTTTGGTGCCCAGTCGGAAACCCGCAAAACCAGGTTCAACTAGAAATGCGCTGATGCCCCGAGTGCGATGTTCTTGACTCGTACGCGCGTAGACGACGACGACACCTGCGTGGTCGCCACTCGTCACAAAAATCTTCGTGCCGTTGAGCACATAGTATTTGTCGTCGCGCACTGCCATCGTTTTTTGATTCGCTGCATCGGAACCTGCAGCAGGTTCGGTCAAAGCATAGGCGCCGAGAGTTTCGCCAGCTGCGAGCTTGGGAAGATAGCGCTGCTTTTGTTCCTCGCTCCCATATTTCTGAATTGGATAACCTAATAGCGAATTGTGTACAGAGAGAGTGACGCCGGTCGAAGCGCAGCAACGATTGATTTCTTCGAGAACGATAGAGAGTGCCAGATTTCCCAACCCACTGCCGCCGTATTTCTCGGGAATGGTCAATCCACAAAAGCCCAACTCTCCCAACTTCCTCATCGACTCCTGAGGAAATATCGATTCGCGATCGATTTTCTTGGCCAAAGGAAGCAATTCCTTTTCCGCAAAATCGCGCGCGGTTTGTTGGAGAATTTTTTGCTCTTCGTTTAATTCAAAATCCATATTTCAACCCTTCGCGGGATAGTCGTAAAAGCCCTTCCCGTTTTTCCGCCCTAAACGCCCCGCTGCCACCATGCGGCGCAGCAAAGGACAAGGACGGTATTTGGGATCTCCTAAACCATAATGCAGCACTTCCAAAATATTCAAGCAAACATCGAGCCCAATAAAATCTGCGAGTTCCAGTGGGCCCATTGGGTGATTCATCCCGAGCTTCATCACCGTGTCGATTCCTTCTTTCGTCGAAACGCCTTCCATCAAGGCATAGAAGGCCTCATTCAACATGGGCAGCAAAATGCGATTGGAAACGAAACCGGGATAGTCTTGGGCCTCGACGGGAATTTTCCCTAGTTTTTCTGAAAGCTCGCGGACAGTGGACATGGTTTCGGCACTCGTCTCTTGTCCACGAATCAACTCCACCAATTTCATGATCGGCACGGGATTCATGAAATGCATGCCCATCACTTTGTCTGGACGTTTCGTGACGGCGGCGAGCTCGGTAATCGAAATCGAAGAAGTGTTGCTGCAAAGAATCGCGTTCGCTGGCAAAAGTCGATCGAGATTTCGGAAAATCTCCTGCTTCACCGATTTGTCTTCGAAAACAGCTTCAACGGCAAAGCTCGCATCTTTGGCGGATTCCATTTTCGTCGAACTGGTCACTCGCCCGGCGATATTCTTCGCATCCGCTTCCGTAATGCTTGCTTTCTTTACCAAGCGCGCGAGTGAGTTTTGGATATTGTCTAAACCGCGTTTGAGCACGCTCTCTTGAGTATCAATCAAGATCACTTCGTTTCCGTGAGTCGCAAAAACCTGGGCGATCCCAGAGCCCATAGTGCCGGCACCGATCACTGCAATTTTCATCAAACGAGCTCCACTGCCATAGCGACTGCGTTTCCGCCACCCAAACAGAGCGAAGCGAGTCCACGTTTTTTCCCGCGATCTTTCAAGGCGTAGAGCAAAGTTGTCAACACACGCGCGCCCGAGCAACCGATGGGATGCCCGAGTGCTACCGCGCCTCCGTGTACATTGAGTTTTTCTGGAGGGATTTCGAGTACTTTTCCCAGAGCAATTGCCTGTACTGCGAAGGCCTCATTGAGTTCGATCAAATCGAAAGACTGAATGCTGGTGTTCATGCGTGCGCAAAGATTTCGCACTGCAATTTCTGGCGCCATCATCACCCATTCTGGAGCGCAGCCACCGGTTCCATAAGAAAGAATGCGGGCGAGCGGCTTCACGCCGAGCTCTTTTACTTTTTTCTCGCTGGCAACGACGAGCGCGCTTGCTCCATCGCTGATCTGCGAAGCGTTGCCGGCCGTGACACTGCCTTTATCTTGAAATGCGGCTGCTAGTTTTCCTAAGCGCTCGACACTCGCATCCAGTCGAACGCCTTCGTCGGCCTCGATCAAAGTCTTGCTTCCTTTCGGTCCCGCAATTTCGATGGGAAGAATTTCTGCTTTGAATTTTCCTTTACTCGTCGCTTCCGCTGCTTTGCGATGGCTGTCATAGGAGTATTGATCTTGCTCCTGTCGCGAGATGCCATATTTCTGCGCGACGAGTTCTGCGGTATTGCCCATGTGATAGTTGTTGTAAACATCCCAAAGGCCATCGTGGACCATCGCGTCCAGAAGTTTGCCGTGACCGAGTCGAACTCCCTCGCGAGCTTGGGGCATTAAATAAGGAGCTTTCGACATGGACTCCATACCGCCAGCGACGAGTAGATCCGCATCGCCCGCGCGAATCGCTTGTGCCGCGAGCATCACCGATTTCAAACCCGAGCCGCAGACTTTGTTCACCGTGAAAGAACCAATCGAGTTTGGAAGCGCAGCTCCAAGAGCAGCCTGGCGAGCCGGGTTTTGTCCGACTCCCGCTTGGAGAACATTTCCAAAAATGACCTCTTCGATTTGTTCTTTCCCAACAGCTGCTCGCGAAACTGCCTCCGCAATCGCTCGCGCGCCCAGCTCCGGAGCTCGAAAAGAAGAAAGCCCCCCGAGAAACTTTCCAATCGGGGTTCGACAAGCACTGAGAATATAGGCTTCAGACATGCGGCCGTAGATTCTACGGGAGCGCCGAGGGCCTGCAATGTCTTCCTAGGAGCTATTCCAGATTCGCGTGACGCGACTTCATTTGCTTTTCACTCTGTTTCAATCTCTCCATCAAACGCAAAATGAGAGAATCAAAAAAAAGAAAGAGGGAAAGTTCAAACACAGTTCCTAAGGGAGCTACCTTGGAGCGAGAGCCTACAGGAAGCTCCACGCGTAAACTTGCACCGCTCTTGGGTGTGCTGCCTTTTTCCCCAATGAAGGCGATTTGCGCACCAGCTTTCTTGGCAAGAGAGGCAAAAGAAAACACCGACGCTGTTTTTCCAGAGCGCGAACAGGCGATGAAAAGATCATTTCGTGCAAGCGGTGGAGTCCCCACTTCTCCAATCACCCAGGCATCGAGTCCAAGATGCCGCAAGCGTAGCGCAAAGGCGCGCACAACAAGCCCCGTCCGTCCCGCACCACAGAGAAAAACCCGCCTTCTTTTTTCGAATTCATCAATCAAACGGTCCACATCGTGAGGAGAAATTTCATCGACAATAGCGCCAACCGTTTGGCCGAGTTTGAGAGCGTAATGAGAGATCATAGAGGGATGATAGCGTGATCGAGGTTTTCCGCTACAATTCTGCGCCGTCGTGGGGACGTAGCTCAGCTGGCAGAGCGCCTGGTTCGCAATCAGGAGGTCGAGGGTTCGAATCCCTTCGTCTCCACCATTTTTCGCTCGGCGCATTGCGCGCCGAGCTACGAATGATTAGGGCCTCTGTTACGCCCAACTGTCCCGGATCAGTTCCCGGTTATTTCGACTTCGAAACTTCAGCTTCGTGAAGCTTCCACTTCGTCGCCGAAAGATCTTCCAAATCCTTCTGATATGCCGATTCGATTGCATTGAGTTCCCGCTGGACGGCCTTAACCCGGTCTCTCGCCTGCTGAACGGCTGCGCGTAGCGACTGAAGTTCTGTTTTGGCTTCCCGGTTTTCTATCTGCGCTTGGTGAAGATTGGCCCACAAATTCTCCAAGGGAATTTCTTGCGAAGCGGAGAATTCGCTCACCTTTTTGATCTCAACCGTACCAGGCGCAGTTGCCTGACAGCTCATCAGTACCGTGCAGCAAAGCCCCATATATATGGTTTCGCTGATGCGTAGCGAAAAGAGACGGGCAAGGCTCAACGGGACCTCCTGATTCATTGGTTTCGTTTTGTTCGTTTCGTGTATCGAGACAACTGAACTATACCTCGGTTTTTTAGGAAATGGCAAATCAGTTGCTAGGATTTTTCGTCGTGCAAGATCTTCAGAATTTCGTGACCATAACTCTCTATTTGCCAAGACTCTACGCCAGCCACCTTGGCGATGCCCTCGACGGATTTGGGTGGTTTTTTGGCCAAATCCACTAAAACCTGCCTCTTTATTACATGCGATGGATCGAGCCCCTCTTCCTCGGCCTTCTTCATGCGCCATTTCCGCAAACGCTCATAGAGCTGCTCTTCCTCTCTATCCATATTATGGGCAGGGTCCCGGGGCTTGGGGTGTGAATGCTTTTCGAGTGGCCCCTTTGCCTCAGCTTCGCGAATCGCCTGCAAAACCTCTTTCCCCAATCGACGCACCTGTTTCCAAGTAAAACCACGGGCCTTGCTCAGCTCTTTTTCGTTCTCGGGACGACGCAACGCGACATCAAATAAACTTTCATTCGCGAATATGCGGAAATGAGGTAACCCGGCTTTTTTTGCTAACTCTTCTCGCAACAAATAGAGCGAACGAAGAACTTGCAGACTCACCGGATCCAGCAGGCGAGCGCCTTTGATTCTCAAATATCCCTGCGGATCAAATTCCTGTCGCTTCGCCTCCAAGCGCTCCAAGCGGCGAAATTCTCCTTCAGCAATATGCATGCGCCCACGTTCGCGCAACTCGGGTTCCAACTGTTTGTAGAGAGCGATGAGATAGCGAGTATCGAGACGAGCATATTCCAATTGCTCCGGCAAAAGCGGGCGCTGTCCCCAATCGGAGCGCTGAAACTTCTTATCAAGCTCAATTCCAAATCGTTCTTGAAGCACTGAAGCCAGGCCCGGCTTTTTACTCCCCAAAGCCATCACCACAACGCGAGTGTCAAAAAGATTTACAAAAGAAAAGCCAAAATCATTCTTGAGCAAGCCAATGTCATATTCCCCATCGTGAAAAATCTTCAAGACTTTTGGATTCGCGAAAAGCTCGCCAAGAGCGGAAAGATCCAACCCTGCCAATGGGTCGATTAGATAATCGTCCTCTTCGGTTGAGATTTGAATCAGGCAAACCTTTTCGCGGTAAGAAAAAAACGAATCGGCCTCTGTATCGATCCCAAAAACAGTTTGGGTAGAGATTTCGCGTATTGCTTTCTCAAACGCAGGCGCGGAATCAATCCATTGCAATTGCGGTAATTCACTCGACATGAAGACGCGTAGTCTCTACTCAACTTGATTGCGAATCCAGCCGAAAGAAATGCTCGGCATATGCAAAGTGAGGAATCGATAGAAAGCGCTCTAGCGCTACATCGTCGTGGATCCTTAGATCCAGCGCAAAAAATCTACGAACGGGTTCTCAAAAACAATCCAAAAAACGCGCGTGCCCTTCATTTGCTGGGAACGATTTTCTTGCATCGTTCGAATCACAAAGTGGCGATTTCTTTAATGGAAAGAGCCGTGGTTTTGGATCCCCAACAAATCGCATTCTGGGCCGATCTGGGAGTTGCCTATCACCAAAATGGGGAGAACGCTTCCGCTGAGCCCTGCTGCCGTGAGGCTTTGAAAATCGATCCCAATCACGCGAAATCCCTCAACAATTTGGGCGGCTTGCTGTTAGCGCGAAAAGAATATGAAGAAGCCCAAATTTTTCTGCGCCGCGCGATTCGTATTCAGCCCAAATACCCAGATCCTTATTTCAATTTAGGCCTTCTTTACATCGAGCAAAAAAATTGGCCCGCTGCGATTGAAATCATCGAAAAGGGGTTGCGACTCAATCCAAAGAACGCCCAAGGCGAATTTCAGATGGGTGCAGCCTTCCTTGAACTCGAAAACTTCCGACAAGCGATTGTGCATTGCGCACGCTCCGTTGAACTGAATCCAAGCAATGCCGCTGCACAATACAATTTGGGGACCGCATTAGTTCACTTGAAAAAGCCGGAGCCAGCGTTGGAATGTTTTCGCAAGGCGATCGAGCTCAAGCCTGATTATGCGGAAGCACTCAGCGCAGCCGGAGTCTGCAGCTTAAAATTATTTCATAGTGAGCAAGCGCGTGAATTTTTGAATGCATCTTTGTCGATCAAACCCAATCTCGCGATTGCCAGAAACAATCTGGCTATTGCCGAGATGTTGGACGGAAAATGGGATGAAGCACTGTCAGAGACTCAACAAGGAATTGCTGCTGATCCCAATTATCCACCGATCCATTTCACCAAAGGCTGCATTCACCTAGTTCGTGGAGAATTCAAAACTGGATGGGAAGAATATCTTTGGCTGCGTAAATGCAAACAGTCTGAAACGGCAAAAGTTGTTGCTCCGTTTTGGAATGGCGAAGCGGCAACAGGAAAAACGATTGTCTTGCGAGCCGAACAAGGCGCCGGGGACATGATTCAATTCATTCGCTATGCCCCACTGATCTTAGAGCGAGCTGGCGCTGTGGTTGTCGAATGTCGAGAAAATCTGCGTCAGCTTTTACAAACCGCCACGGGCATCACGCGCACAATTCCCAAAGGCAATTCTCTACCGAAAGATAGTCCTCAAGTCTTCTTGCTCAATCTTCCCTATCTTTTCCAAACTGAGCTTCACAATATCCCCGCTCAAACTCCTTATCTTTTTCCAAAAGGAGAGATTGCAGCAGAAGCTCGCGAGGCGCTAGATAGAAAAGGCACTCTCAAAGTAGGACTTTGTTGGCAAGGCAATCCCGAACACACTCATGATCGTCTGCGCTCTTTACCTTACGAGTTTTTACATGGGCTCGAAGCAATCTCGGGCGTTCACTTTTTCAGTCTGCAAAAAGGACCGGGCTCTGAACAAACCGCCAAACTACAAGAACGTTTGCCCCTTACAGATCTCAATCCCTGGATACAGAACTTCAACGACAGCGCCTTACTCATCCAACAACTCGATCTCGTCATTTCCGTAGACACTTCCGTTGCGCATCTCGCCGGCGCACTAGGAAAACCCGTATGGCTGTTGGTCAACAAAATGCCTGAATGGCGCTGGATGCTCGATCGCGAAGACAGCCCTTGGTATCCGAGCATGCGTATTTTCCGGCAGCGCGAGAAAAATGACTGGAAAGAATTGATCGAACGAGTCGGACACAATCTCAAAATCATAACAAATTGCTAAACCACATCTCGCGAAGTATTCATTTGCTCTTCACGCGATAAAAACAATTCCCTCCTAAATTGTTCGAGTTACGGAAGCTGTAGAAAAGGAGAAAGTCTCCTTCCATTCCGTTACGAAAACCCTTGAGGGAAAACATCTAATGAGTAGTTTCATACGAACAGCATCTCTCGTGTTGATTGCCGGCCTTTCTCTGGCAGGCGTCTCACAAGCAGAAGAAATTCTCGTAAACGAGAATATCGCAACGTCCACCACATGGACTGCGAACAATCGATACAACCTACAAAAACAAATTTACGTGTTGCCTGGAGCAACTTTAACCATCGAAGCCGGCACGGTGCTCGCCAGCACGACCAACATTGGAGGCAGCCTTGCGGTTTGCCGTGGCGCCAAAATCTATGTCAATGGCACGGAAAGCAATCCAGTTGTCATGACCTCGACTGCCGATGTTTCGACTTGGGTTGGAAGCGATGCAAAAACCGGCACTTGGCGTGAAGCTGCGAACGAGTGGGGAAATCTCACTCTGATGGGTAATGGCTATGTTTCGGAAAATGCGATTGCTACGAACACCCCGGCTCCAAACGCAAGCAACTACGCCAATATGGAAGGCTTGGTTCCTGAGAATGAATTCGATACCAAGACCCGTTACGGTGGCGGCGACGATGAAGACGATAGCGGTTCGATTCAGTATGTTTCGCTGCGTTATGGCGGAAAAGTCGTCAATCTCAATGTCGAGCTTAACGGTCTTTCGCTCGGTGGAATCGGTCGTGAAACCGATATTCACCATGTCGACATCATGAACAATGTCGATGACGGAATCGAAATCTGGGGTGGTACGGTCAATCTCAAATATTTCAGCATTTGGAATATTGGTGATGACAGTTTCGACGTCGATCAAGGTTGGCGCGGCAAAGCCCAATTCGGTTTGATCGTTCAGGGTTACAGCCGAGACGCCGGCCAAGGCTCTGGTGTTGGAGATAATATCTTTGAAGCCGATGGCGCAGAACAGTCCGATTATCAACCGGTCACGACAGCGACGATTTACAACGTCACTGTGATTGGACAGCCCACCAGCGGCGCTGGCGATCACGCGACGGCTTGGCGAGATAACGCGCGAGTTCAATACCGAAATTGCATTTTCATGGATCTCGGTGAAAGACTCGTCAGCGCGGACAATGTCGACGGAGACGGTGGTTTGGGCTACGGCGTGAACGGCACACTCTCTTGGGCCGATACTTGGACCACTTCCTATAATGTTCGCTCAGCCGTCA
Source organism: uncultured Planctomycetales bacterium (assembly GCA_964570465.1). Lineage (GTDB taxonomy): Bacteria > Planctomycetota > UBA1135 > UBA1135 > CAZMYG01 > CAZMYG01. The sequence continues at coordinate 6,158 of CAZMYG010000055.1, read as the reverse complement.
ACTCTCCTTCAGATCCAGAGCCTTTCTATCAGGCGCAAATCGATGGACGTTTGGCTGAGATCACCGACAGCGTGATGTTCCGAAATCTTCACGCCCAGGCTTATACCGAAGCCAATAATCGCGACGTGTTCAACCCTCTCAACAACAACGTCTTGATCCCAGGCAGCGCGGAGAAAAACTCTCCCATCCAAAGCATCGTTCGCGGCCCAGCAGTGACACGAGGCGGGACAACTCAAACTCCTGTGATTGGGCTCGATCCTCGTCCGAAGAACGAGGCCTTGGAAAGTTTTGCCGCAGCTCCGGATGATGGCTTCTTCACCGAAGCGTACTATCGCGGCGCTTTCGCTCCCGAGGAAAACTGGCTCTGTAACTGGACGGCAGCGCATGCTTTTGGTTTCAGCATTGCACCTCCTAGTGGTTGCTCGGGCTCGGTGATCTCGATTGTCGAGAGCACCCCAGCGCGAAACGCCATCGATGCTCGCCAGCCTTCCAATATCAATGGAAGCAATCCGACAGGAATCAGCCAGATCGTGTTGCATTTTGATGGAGCCGCGGATGGCTTGGTCGCCGGTGACTTCACGGTGACAACGAATCCTGTTGGCGCTGCACCTTCCGTGCTCAATGTGTTGAGCAACGGCAACGATGCAACGGTGACACTCGACAGCTATATCCCAGCTGGAAAGTGGACCATCATCACCCACAATGCGAGCGGAACAAGCACTCGGATTGGCTACCTGCCTGCCGATGTGAACAACGATCGCACGAGCAGCCCGGTGGATATTTTGAAAGTGATCGATCATCTCAATGGCGCTGTGAATCCTCCCTATGCGATTTACCAAACCGACATCGATCGTTCCAACTTCACAAATCCGGCCGACATTTTGCGAGTCATTGACTTGCTCAACGGCGCGGATGCTTTCGAATCTTGGAATGGACGAACGCTGAACCCATAACAAAATCCGACACTTATGTAGGGGCGGCGCATGCGCCGCCCCTACAGTTTTTCACACTTGCCCAGTTCTATTTGCAACATCGATTCACAATTTCCCGACTCAATTCTGAACACGAACTCACTCACTCCTCACTCCACAAAAACAAACTCTCTCTAACCTTCTCGCTTCGGTCTCGCCTTCAACAGGGAAAGTCTCTGTTGGGCACCGAAAGTTGCACTTCGTTTTTGGGAGACAATGGATATGAGTAATACATTGAGTGGGCGAATTGCCAAAGCCCTGCTCGTTGGCGCTGCAGTTGCAGGAAGCGCTAATGCCGCAGAAGTTTTGGTCAATTCCAATATTTCGACATCGACAACCTGGACAGCAAGCAACACCTATAACTTACAGCAGCAAATCTACGTGTTGCCCGGAGCCACGTTGACGATTGAAGAGGGTACCGTCGTCGCGAGCACGACAAATCTCGGAGGAAGCTTGGCAGTATGCCGTGGAGCCAAAATTTATGTGAAGGGAAGCCAGAGCAACCCTGTGATCATGACTTCGCTAGCCGACGTCGCGACCTGGGTTGGTGGCAATCCGAAAGACGGAGCTTGGCGTGAAGGAGCAAACGAGTGGGGCAATCTCACGGTTATGGGAAATGCCTATGTCTCGGAAAATGCGGTCGTAGCAAATTCAGCAACTCCGAATGCAGCCAACTACGCGTTGATGGAAGGATTGGTTCCTGCAGATGAATTCGATACCAAGACCCGCTACGGTGGTGGTAACGATGATGACGACAGCGGCCAGATCCAGTATCTCTCATTGCGCTTCGGTGGAAAGGTCATCGACCTCAACAACGAGCTCAATGGCCTCTCTCTCGGTGGCATCGGCCGTGAAACCGACATCCACCACATCGACATCATGAACAACGTCGATGATGGAATCGAGATTTGGGGTGGTACGGTCAACATCAAGTACTTCAACGTGTGGAATATCGGCGACGATACGATCGACGTCGATCAAGGCTATCGTGGCAAGATCCAATTCGGTTTGATCGTTCAAGGCTACAGCCGTGATGCAGCTTCTGGATCCGGTGTCGGTGACAATGCTTTCGAAATGGACGGCGCCGAACAGTGCGACTATCAACCCGTGACCTCGACGGTTGTCTACAACGTCACCGTGATTGGCCAACCTAACAATGGAGCCAGCGATCACGGAACTGCGTGGCGAGATAACGCTCGAGTCCAATACCGAAATTGCATTTTCATGGATCTCGGCGAAAGACTCGTCAGCGCGGACAATACCGACGGAGATGGTGGACTTGGTTACGGTTGCAATGGCACAACTTCTTGGGCTGCGACTTGGACCACTGCTTACGATCAGTACTCCACGGTCAATGCTCCAGGAACTCCCGCGGACTTCTACAAGGCACAAATCGATGGTCGCCTTGCAGAAATCACCGACAGTGTCATGTTCAACAACAACCACGCTCAGGCCTATACCGAGGCAAATAACCGAGACGTGTTCAATGCCCTCAACAATAACGTGCTCGCGGCAAGCTCCCCCATTCAGTCCATCGTGCGCGCTGGCGTCGTCGTCAAAGGCGGAACGAATCAAGAGCAAGTCATCGCTCTCGATCCTCGTCCAGCCAACGATGCGTTAGTCAGTGTCTCGACGGCTCCTGATGATGGGTTCTTCACTTCGGCGCAGTATCGTGGTGGCTTCCATCCCGATGAGAACTGGCTCTGTAACTGGACCGCAGCCGATGCGTTTGGTTTTGTGCTTCCAGCTCCAGGCGGTTGCTTGGTTGGACCGTCTGTGGATGGAGTAGGCGCTCGTTATCTCTCCGTGACTCCAGCGGCATCTCCTAGCGATGCACCTGTTGCGTTGAGAATCTCTTCCCCGAAGGAAAGCTGCGTTTCGAAGTATCTCCAGACTCCAGGTGCATTTGGACGTTCTGCCTTAGGTGATACCGCAGTGTTCTTGACCCCAGCTCAGTGGGGAACAGCCTATCCGTTTGGCTTGGAAGTGATTCCTAGCACTAAGTACCACGTCCACGTTGAGTTGGCAGATCGCAGCTCTTTGGGATGCGGCTTGACCTATCGCTGGGGTGATGCAAAGGCACACAACAACCTCGTCAACCTGGACGATATCCTCTGTATCCTGTCTGCCTTCTCTGGAAGCTTCACGGCAGATTGCACTCGATACAGTACGGATCTTGTAGTGACTTCGGGCTATATCATCAACCTAGACGATATCTTGGCTGTGTTGTCTGCCTTCGGAAATCCCACCTACAACGGCGCAGATCCCTGCCCCTAGTTGTGGTTTTAACAAAGGGTTTGAACTATCTCGAAGGGGCGCGAAATTCGCGCCCCTTCTTTTTTCCCCTAGCAAAGAATTAACCAATCCCTCACAGGACTTAGTTAGCTTCATGTAGCTATGAAATCAAAATCACGACTCGCATTGTTATTCGTATTTTTAGCGGCCTCACTCGGCGCCACCATTTCCGATCAGCCCATTGCGGATTATCAAAAAGAGTTGCTCGACCTCGCCTTCAAAACCGCTTCGAATATCCCAACAGATCCACACATCAAAACACGCTGCCGCGAACAAGAAAAAGTGGTCAGCGCTTCCATAGAGCTGGGACAACCGTCCATCGCTTTGGCGCAAATTGAGAAAATCGAAAATTGGCGCCGAGGCGCGAGCTATGCCGATCTCGCTTTTTATTGCGCAGAAAAAGGCGAAAAGAGCGAAGTGGCTCGATATCTCCGACTAGCAGAAGAAGTCGCAAATACGACCGAAGATTGGAGGAAAGATCGGATTCGGGTCAAAATCGCTAAGACTCATGCATTACAGGGCGATCACAAAATGGCCGCAGCCTATGAATCTGGAGTCGTCGATTCAGAAACAGGAAAAGTCGACCGAGTGCGCGCTCAATTTCGCGATGAAAAAACTTTTGATTCTCATCTCAAAGCTCTCGAGAACGCCGTTTCGATCAAAAACTTCGATATCCTGAAAAACTGGCTTCAAGCCTGCGTGGAATTGTTCGACAGCTTCTACGGCGATGAAAAACGCCGCACGATTGTAGAAAAGAAAATCAAAGAGTCTTGGGATTTGATGCCCATCAATATCCGAATCGATCTTCTCATGGAGATGACGGATTCTTCTTTGAATCACAAAGACTTGGCGAAGGCGCAAGAATTCCTGAAAGAAACTCAGGCGATGATTGGTGGATCGCGCTGGATTGCCGAAGACAAAATCATCGTCATAGCAAAGCTAGCGAAACTCAAACATCGCGCGGGCGATTCTAAACAGGCGAAGGAAGATTTGGACAAAGCCATGGAACTCTTCGCCAACGAACAACTGAGAATCGTAGATATTTATCGCGCCGGCGCCCTTCGCCCTGTTGCCGAAGCCTATCAATTGCTTGGAGAACATGGACAAGCGCTTGCGGTATACAAGATGGCAGCACTAGAAGGAGTCGAGAATCCCAATTCACGTCCACGCGCAGAAGACTTAGTCGCGACTTGCCTTTCCCTCATCTTGAATCGCTGCGAACCTGACAAAGAATTGCGCGAGCGATTGTTCCAGATTCACAAAGGGCTCAAGGATCCTTGGTAGTGCTCTTAAACAATTTCCCCTTTCCACAACTGCGATAAGAATTGTTTCCACGGTTGGATGTGAACCTTTCCATGAGCGTCTTGGATCCAGCGCGGCTCTTTCTCCAAAGAAACGAGCAAACGTTTCTTGACCGGTCCATCTTCGCCAATCGCCGATAGACCCTTCCAACTGCCTTCATGAAGGCGCGCGGAACTTTTGACCTCGAGCGCCACTTCTTTATCGTTAAGCACAAAATCAACTTCTTCCCCGCCACTCGTGCGCCAGTAACTCAGCTCCAGTTCGGGATTGCGATACGAACGGTAGGCAAGCAGCTCTAGAAGAATGAAATGCTCGAAGCTTTTCCCAAATTCGGGCGTTCCTAAATGAGGCTCTCGCCGGGCCAAATAATTGGTGACGCCGACATCGAAGAAAAAAAACTTCTCGGTCAAAATCATTCGCCGGGTTTTGCTTTTGCGCCAGGGCGGGAGTCGAAAGCCCAACAAGGTATCTTCCAGAATGTCAAAGTATCTGCGAACGACTTTCGGCGAGGCTCCCGCTTCACGGCCCACGTTGGTGTAATCCAGGATTTCGCTATTGGTGATGGCGGCGACGCGCAAGAATTCGGAGAAAGAAGGCAAATTTTGAACGACTCCTTCGGCGGCGATTTCTTCTTTCAAATAGTCGGAGATATAGGCGCGCAACTCTTCAAGGGGACTTTCCGAAAGATAGTGAGGAGGCAAAAGACCCGAAAGCATTGTTGCTTCCAGATTGAGATCGGGAACTTCCGCGAAGCACAGAGGCCTCATTTCCCGACGCCACGCTCTGCCGGCGAGTAAATTCGCATGGCCTCGTCGCAACTTGCGCGCACTCGATCCGGTGAGAAGGAAAGTTTGCTTGCGATTCTCGATCAGCCATTGCACTTCATCCAAAAGTGCTGGGACTTTTTGAACCTCGTCGATCACAATCGGAAACTGTTTGGTTTCGCTGTATCTCTCGCGAAGGAGTTGCGGGCGCGCGGCGTACTGCGCAAAAGTATCGCTTTCGAGCAAATCGATTCGAGGTGCATTGGGTAAATGCTCTCGAATCCAAAACGATTTACCCGTTTTTCTGGGCCCCCAGAGAAAGGCGGAGTTTTTTTTGAAATCTGGGAGCGATAAGACACGTGGGATGATGGGACTCATGAGGGGAGTTTATCCGGATAATCTGCCCTGTAAAGGCATTTATTGTTTGTTTTTCTGCGCGTGGTTTTTTTGGGGGGCTTGTTTCCAGGAAATTTCTTTTGTTTTTGTGAATATCCCTGTCCCCAAATTTCCCGATCTGCGTTCTTAGGATATTGCATTCAGTCCCTGGGTGTGGTTTTTCGATAAAAGAACCTCACGCATCCGGGTTTTGAAGTCTTTTTTGTGGGGGAAGCATCTATGCGTACGCAACTTGGGATTGGCCGCTGTTTTGGGTTAGGAGCGATTGCTCTCTTCGCTTTCTTTACGCCTTCACTTTCCGCACAAAACTGTGCAAACAATCAAACGCCCACCGCCAACGCTGGTCCCGATCGCAGTGGAAGCGTCGGCGTTGCGATGACTTTCTCTTCGCAAGGCTCTTCGGATCCTGAGGGCATGCTCACTTCCTATT
>CAZMYG010000054.1:0-16371 GCA_964570465.1 uncultured Planctomycetales bacterium | reverse complement strand
TTCCTTCGCTGGCGGAAAAGAATCGGCAGCGGTCTATCTCGAGTCGGTATATCCCAAAACTCTTTCCGCTGGTTTTGCGCTCGAAAAAGAGCGTTGGAGTTTTGGACATTTATCGCCCTATGACGGCGCGATTGGAAAAATGGCGCAGAATCTGCCTGGACTTTCTTTTCAAGGCCCGATTGCTCCGACGCGACTCGAAAATCTAGCGCGTTGTCCGTTTCAGTTTTTTCTCCAATCCGGTTTGGGTCTATCGGAATGGGAGGAACCCGAGGAAGAAGAGGAAATGGATCCCCTCGATCGCGGCTCGATGTTGCATGCGATTCTCTCGGATTTTTTCTCGGCCTTGCCTAAAGGAAAAAAGCTCGAAGATTTTCCCCTCGAGGAATTGGATGCGAGTTTGCAATCCGCTTTTGACAAACATTGGCAGCGCGCAGAGCAAGTCGGTATTCCTGGTGCCTGGGCCGATCGGCAGGCCTTGAAAGAAGAGCTGCGACAAGACCTTCTCTATTATTTGAAGGAAGAAATTGAAAGCGGGGGAGTGGTGCCTGCCGAACTCGAATGGAAAATTCCGCAGGGCATTATTTTTTCTACGGGCAAAACTTCTTTTGCTTTGAGTGGGCGAGTAGATCGCATCGACCGCATCGGCGATCGCGCGCTCGTCATCGATTTCAAATCGGGACGACGGCCGAATGGTGTTGAGAGTCTGCTCGGTGGCACTCGCATTCAGGTTTCACTCTATGCGCACGCCGTAGCTCAGGTGTTCGGACTCGAGGAGGTTTCTGGGGAATATCATTATTTAAAGGATCAAAAAAAAGCGACGCCGGCTTCTTTGGGTCAATCGCCGGAAGTGCAGCAAATCACGAATGCCTTGCTCGGACTCGCAGAGAAGGGACTGTTCCCCCAAATTCCGGAGACTTGTGGCTATTGTTCCTTTCGCAATACTTGTGCAACAGAACAGACTCCGGTTTTCGAACGCAAGAAAAGTGACCCACGACTTACTGAATTTCTCGCCGCGCGTTTTCCCGAGAAACCAAAAAAAGAAAAGAAGGCGAAACGCCAATGAGCGCATCCAAACAAAATCGCCTTCTCATCGCTGGTGCCGGAACAGGAAAAACCTATCAACTCGTGCAGCAATTTACCTCCTTATTAAAGGAGGGAATTCCCCCGGAGCGTCTGGCCGCGATTACTTTCACCGAAGCAGCGGCGGCGGAATTGCTTGAGCGCATTCGGGAGAAGGCACCGAGTGGTTTGGATCTATCAACCGCAACGATTACGACCTTGCATGGATTTTGCGCTTCGCTGCTGCGCGAACGTCCTGTTGAAGCCGGGGTGCCTCCTCATTTTGAGGTGCTCGATGCTTTGGGTCGCGAATTGTTGCTCGACAAGCTTTGGGAATCCTGGATTGAAGAACAGCTTGATCATGAAGGGCCGATTGCTGCGGCGCGCATTGAGGGACTGAGCCGCGCTGATTTACGCAAATTGGCTTTTGCCTTGCTCGAACATCAGGATCGTTTGGACTGTCTATCTCAGAATTCCGTTTTGCCGCGCGCTCTTTGTGCTTTTATCGAAGTGTTTCGCGTTGCAAAGCGCCAGCGTTCGCAATTGGATTTCAATGATTTGCTTTTGCTGACGAGAAAACTGCTAAGAGAGAATGCCGATTTGCTCGCGCATTTCCGTCGTCGCTACGATCAGATTTTGATCGACGAATTTCAGGACACCGATCCGCTACAGGCGGAGATTGTTTGGTTGCTCGCGAGTGAAGGAGAGTTGCCAGAAAATTGGTGGGAGATCACGCCGGCTCCGGGGAGGCTCTTTGTCGTGGGGGATCCGCATCAATCGATTTATCGTTTCCGTCGCGCCGATGTGGATTTGTTTCAATCTGCCGCCGCTGCGATCGAACTCGGACATTCTCAAGCGCGCGAACATTTGCGCACGAATCGCCGGTCGATTCCTCGCATTGTTCATATGGTCAATTCCACCTTCCAAACCGAGCTTGAACATTTGCGAAAAGATGAAGAGTTTCCCCAAGGCGGCGTTACGGTGCTTTTGCCTTCGAAGCCGTTGGAAGGTTTGGCTATCGAGCGTGTTCGCGAGGCAGAGGCCGCGGCGATTGCGCAATTCCTCCACGAGCAACGCGGCGAGATTCCTCTAGGTGAATGCGCGATTCTTTTTAAATCTCTTACCGATGTGGATATCTATGAAGAGGCTTTGATCGCCGCGAATCTGCCGTTTTTTATTGAAGGCGCAAAGTCCTATTACAAACGGCGCGAGGTGAAACAACTCATCGCCTGGCTTTGTGCCGTAGAGAATCCTCTTGATTCACTATCGATTGTCTCTGTGCTGCGCTCGCCATTTTTTGGCGTGAGCGATGTGGAGCTCGCGCAACACAGAGCGAATGGGGGAGTTTGGGATTATCGAAAAGCGACGGTAGACGACACAACTCCTATGCTTCGCGCCGCCTTCGAGCGTTTGCGCCTTGCGCATGAAAAAAGACACGAACATTCCATTTCCGTAACTTTGGAAAAATTTTTCGAAGAGAGTGGCATTTTGGGACTGATCTTCTTGCAACCCGGAGGAGAACAACGCGTTGCTAATTGTTTACAGGCTGTGCGACTCGCGCGCGAACTCGAATCCCGTGAGCCTCTGACCTTTTCCAGTTTTGTTCACTATCTTTCCCAAAGCGAGACTCGTTTGCGTGAAGAGACTTTGCCTGGGATTTCCGAAGGCGATGAGGCGATTCGCTTGATGACCATGCACAAATCGAAGGGTCTCGAATTTCGTCTTGTCGTACTCGCCGATCTTTGCCGCAAGCAGCCGTTTTTCTCCGATCCACTCATTTACCGGCGCAAAGAACGAAGTCTCGAATTTCAACTTGGGAAGAAAAGTGGTTTCCGTTTGCAAAGTGAAGGTTTCGAGCAAGCTTCCCAGGAAGAGGAACAGGCACTCACCGAGGAGCGCAAACGGCTTTTCTATGTTGCTGCCACACGCGCACGCGACCTGCTCGTGATTCCGCGATTTCCCTCGGGTGGTGAAAAGGGCCCAGACAAATCGAGCTTCTACCACTTTCTGCCAGAGTCGATTCGAGAGTTGAATCCGAATACGGATGCCAAGGAATTTCAAGGGATGCGACTTTGGAAGGATCTTGGTAGGGGCGGGTCCCTGACCCGCCCGGTCATTGTTCGGGCGGGTCAGGGACCTGCCCCTACCAAAATGCGTCAATCCTTCCTGCTAGAACAACAGCAACAACGCGAATCGCGAGTCCATACTCGCGCAATGATCTCTCCTTCTAAGCTCGGGAATAGAGAAAGCAACTCTTCCGGTTTCGGCAAAAACGTCGGCATTGCCGTGCATCGTGTTTTGTCTCGCTGTGATTTCAAAGACATTCAAACGGCGCGTAAATTGTTAGAAACGGAATCCTCGAGTTTGAATCCGGAAGAAAAGAAACACGCTTTGCATTGTTTGGAAAATGCCTATGGTTTGCCGTTTCTCTCTTCTGCAGCGAAATCGAAACGCGTTTTTCGCGAACTCCCCTTTGAAGTCACACTCGACAGTCAATGGATCAGTGGGGTAGTTGATTTGCTCTACGAAGATCGTGGCTCTTGGCATCTCCTCGACTACAAAACGGATTCGATTTCACAGTCACAAATCCCTCTCGCCGCGGAACACTACGCCACCCAATTGAAACTCTATGCCCGAGCCTTGGAATCCATTCTAAAAGCCCCGATTGCACAGATCTCTCTGGCTTTCCTTGCCATTCCTGCCGAATTCAATATACAACATCCTAAGTAGTCAATTTTTCTAAGCTAATTGCCGATATATGTTTCGCTCCAATTTCATTGGGAGAGAATATGTTATTGCAAACAACCGGGAAAAAATGGCTGCTCTGCCTTTTGGCAATTTTTTGTGCCTCGATCAGTTTCAATTGTTCAGGTGGGGGAGGTTCCACTTCTTCACTTTTTGATCCTGAGGACGAAGAGGATCCAGAAGATGTCGGCGGAGAGGATGAAGAAGAAGCAGGGCCGATGAGTACGGCTTTACGAACGAGCGGCGTTGCACCATTCGCAGTTTTTTTTGACGCGGTTGAGAATTCGACTGGTCTCACGACTCCACCTACCGAAGACAGCCGTTCGCTCTACTCCCAATTGCACTATCAATGGAATTTTGGAGACAGTAGCGCTGGCACTTGGAGTATTAGCGGTCGAGAGAAAAACGAAGCCGTAGGTTTTGTTGCAGGACATGTTTTTGAAACCCCAGGCACTTATACCGTTCAACTCAAAATTACTGATGAAGATGGAGAGGCGCGTTTCTACGAGCAAGATATTGAGGTCACCGATCCAGACGATGTTTACGAATCGCCAAGTGGGGTGACTTACTATGTTTCTTCCTCTAGCGGTTCGAATTCCAACAATGGACTGTCCAGTTCCAGTCCTTTTCAAACTTTCGATTTTGCGGTGAGCACGCTCTTTGCTTCAAACGGGCCTCGCCGACTATTACTCAGACGGGGAGATAGTTTCACGACCGCAGGACTTTCCACCTTCAATAACAAAACGGGTCCCTACACGATTGGAATGTATGGTTCTTCGGGAGCAAAACCGATTGTGAGCATATCCTCTGCGGGCCAACAAGTTTTCGCTTTTGGCGCGAGTTCCACAGATGTTCGGATTGTCGATATCGATTTTGTGGGAACCGGTGATCAAAACGAAATTTTATTTCGCCCAGGAACAAACATGCTTCTTTTGCGTTCTTCGGTTTCCGATTTTGGTAGTGGCGTGTCGACTTCATCTGCGCATGGCAATAAGCCAGGAAATTTCATTGTTGATTGCGAGTTTGAGAACATCGTGAACTACGACATTTATTACAACTTTGGACAAAACGTCGCCATCATGGGCAATACACTCAATCAGGTGCAAGACGAGCATTTGATTCGTTCCTATATCACTCATTCTTTGATTGAACATAATCACTTCACCGGTGGTAGAGCTTCCAAACATCAATTGAAATTCAAAGGGTACTACCCAACAGGAGATTCCAATCGCGACGCAGATACTCCAACGGAAACGGTCGAGTACTCGATTATCTCAGATAATCTCTTCGAACAACCTGGACCCGTGGATTGGGTTCTTGCTGTTGGACCTGTAGACGCGAGCAAGGATCAGCGTGTCGACAATTGCGTGATCGAACGAAATTACTTCAAGGCTGGAAGTGGAACACAGGTTTTTGTCATTCTTTGGGCGCGGTACATGACGGTGAGAAACAATATTTTCGATGCAACTGGAGCTGACGACTCCGTCAGCGCGATTTCGTTGCAGCAGCGCGGAATCGAACCTCCACCATTAGGAAATGAGATCTATCACAACACGGCTTTTCGAACGGATGGTAATTCTTCGCAAACTCTGGTTGTTGTTTCCGGAAGTTCTGATGCCAGTGAAACCACGGCGATCAATAATCTAGGAGCCTGCTCCAACGGTCAGGCTATTTCGTACTCCGGACAAACCTTAACCTCTCAGGGAAATAGCTTTTCAACCTCAATCAACTCTGTGCTGACGAATCCACAAGATGGAACTCTGTTGAGCAGTTCCGCGGCGTTGAATCTGCAAGTGAGCACTCCAATAGAAGTGAAGGAAGACTATTTCGGCAATCTGCGAGATCCCGATACCTGCACCGCGGGAGCGCATGAGTTTTTCCCAGCGGATGAATAGCGAGACAATCTAGTCTCGATTCAATTCGACCAGAGAGAGATGAGGGTTTTTCTCAAGACGGTTTAGGAAACGCGACAAGGATTTATCTTTCTCGCTAGCTTTCCAATTTTGAAATAATTCTTTTTCTCTCGCATTGCCCCAATGAATGATGAAATAAGCAGCAGCTTTCTGTTCTTCAAGTGAACCGTGCACGAGTTGAGAAAGAGGAGAGAAGGATTCGGATTGAAGTTGAAGATTGGAATGAGCCTGTCCGTTGCTAATTCGCTTTCGTCGCAATAATTCTTCAATCGATTCGGGAGTATTGAGTTCTCCGAGTAAAGCTAAAGCGCGGCGAGTATGCGTTGGAGAATTAGATTCCGGAACTTCTTGAATTTTGCGTAAGGCAACATTCGTATCGATGCGACTCATCGTATGAGCAATCAGAGGCAGATATTCTCCTGCATCCTCGTTGTTCAATGCAAAAGGAACGAGCCCATCCAAAGATTGAGGATTTTCGGCCTTTGCCAAAAGACTCAATGCTTGAGCACGGAACTGAGAGTTGTTCTCAACAAGCTGAAGTAATCGAGGAGTTTGCGAATAGAGTTGATGGCTTGGCAATGACTCAAGTGTAGCCATCGCATGGGCGCGTACGCGCGGCGAGTTACTGTTCAATTGAGTTTCGATTTCTCCAACCGAACTAGCTGTATTTGTTACTGCGCGACGAGCGATGTCCCGTATCTCTGCAGCATCTTCACCTTCGAGCAACAACATTGAGCCATCACCCGATGCGGGCAAAAAAAGCCCAGCGCAAAATCCAGCGAAGGCTGGTTTATTCGGGCAGGCTCTCAGATAACAAAGAATTTCTTTCCCTTCTCCCCAAGGAGTTGGGTCGCCGAAATGGGCGAGTCCTTCGAAGCATAAAATTTCAACGATTTGACCAGGCTCTGTACCGCGTAAATTCTCGATTACTTCGAAAGAGAGAATTTTGGCATTCTCTTTCACTCGACTGGCCGAGAACTTCCCGACGAAGATTTTCTCTGCGCGTTCTGTTTGGCGATCGAAACTCATCGAGTTCCATTCCTCGCTCGCGCGAGCGCTCGCACACAGAATCGAGAACAAACTAATCGTAGTAAGAAAGCTTTTCATCTTTCCTCATTGATTGAGAATCACGTGAAGCAAATAGCCCAAATCAATGGGCCGAAATCGCACATCAAGCAAGGCGACAGTTGTGAAACTAACATTGGGTCCCATGACGTCGAGAGCCGAACTCTGAAAGTTGTGATAATTGCGCCCGTAAAGATTGTCTGGAACTAAACCCACAGAATGTCCGGTTTCGTGAGCGAGCAAATAGCCTACGACTTTGTTGAATCGCAGAATTGCCGTTTGAATTTGGTTGTAACGAGCTTTGGCTTCGTTCGTAGCCGCGGAGTAGTTGAAATTGGAATCGAGCACAGTGGAATCGAGTGCATGCTCACCGACTGGCGTCCCTCCGAGACTGGGCGAAATCGGCGAGAAAGTCGACTGAAAGAGAAAATCCGAGAACCCACTTCCGGGATAATAGGCGCGGAACATTTCGCGAGGAAATACTCCCAGTGGGGGATTGCTCACGCTGTTATCGTCACGGAAGTTTTGATTGAGCGAATCAAAGTAGGCTCGTCCTAATACTCCAGTTGTTGGCCCATTCAATTCTTCGGAACTGGAAGAAGGATCAAATCCACCCATGGCCATTTTCATATATTGAGTGGAGTTGGGTTGGTCGGGAGTAAACACCACTCGACCCCAGCTCGTCTGCTGGAAAAAAGCGTTCGCTTTATCAATGACCCCTTGCTCGATTTGCGCGCGCAGCTCAGCGTTTTTGCCTAAAGGATTGCTGGCGGAAATCAAACCATAGGCGAGCAAATCTTCTTCAAAGTCTTGTTTCGCCGAGCCGTCGCGATTGAGATCAAATCGAACCCAACAAATTTGTGTTTTTTCGAAAGGTACAATCGCGTTTGAACTTTGAGTGACGGTGCAAGAAAAACTAGCGTTGTTGCTCGTGTTTTCACTGAGATCTTTGACACGAGCGGAGAACTGAGCGGCGTTCCCGACAATGGCATATTCAGATGGAATGCGTACTCGCAATTTATTCGCGCTAAATTGCAAGATCGGTAGCGAATCAAGCAAGTTGCTTCCCGCGCTGAGCGAGCCTAAATCGACATTCGCATTCAATTCCAAACTGCCCGGCTGAATGCTTCCCCAATATCCGTCACCAAAATCCAAATCAATTTCACTGCCGAATGGAGGAATTTTGAGATTGCTATTCATACTCGAGGGAATGTCGCGAACCGTGATCGAGATTTGTGGAACGCTGAGATCTTCAAACAAACTTGTTTGGAAAGAAGATTGAAGAGAGCTTGCCATCGATTCTCCGCTCATGCTGAGCACTCCGCTGGTCCCGCCTACGACATGCAAAGTGTAAACACTATTTCCTTGTAGAGCGGAATCAGGTCGAAACAACACAACGCGGTTTTGCCATTGCAACTCCAATTCCCCCGGCACCAATTGATTCGATTTTTCTAAATACACTGTATTGGGTTGCACGGAGTTGGGATCTACCGCGCGCGGAAATCGAATCGCGAGTTTGGCGTTCGTAGCTACTGCGATCGCATTATCTGCTGGATAAGAGATGGCTTCGAATTTGGGTTCGGTTTGAAACGGAACAATGGCATCGATTCCCACAGAAGCTCCCGAACTAGACCTGACTCCTGGTGTCACGAGGATTTGATAAGTCTTTCCCTTTTCGAGATCTGCAGAAAATTCGGGGAAAAAAGTCGCTTCAGTATTGCCTTCCGATAGAGCAAAAACACCCGACACTGTTTCTCCCGCATTTTCCAATCTCAAATTGCCTTCGATCGTGTTTGGATCTAACGCGCGATCAAAACGAATCATCAAGGTTTGATCGGTGGGGACATTGAGAGAGCCATATTCGGGAGACGTAGCGAGCACGTTGAGCAAACTTCCATTTGCTGCGGACGCGGATGAAGAACTGCTGCTGCCGCCGCTACAGGCTAGAGAAGATAAAAGCGCAATGCCGCCTAAAAACTGTTGCCATCTCAAAGTTGTTGCTCCCGGAATCGAGTGAATCGAGTTTGTTCTGGGAGATTTTCGGCAGAAAGGGCAGCGTACTAAAGGCGAGTTTTAGGAAATTTCTTTTAAAGATAGGCTTTTAATAACGAGGAACTTTAGGATCAACACTCGTCGACCAAGCATCAATGCCACCGGCGAGGTTTTTGACCTTTTCAAACCCTTCTTGCTTCAAAAACATAGAAACTCGCATGCTGCGATTACCGTGATGGCAAACAACAATGATTTCGCGATTTCGGTCGAGCTCGGCGATTCGAGTGGGAATTTCTCCCATTGGGATATGAAGAGCACCTTCGATACGAGCAATTTCCAACTCCATGGCCTCACGACAATCGAGAAGGACAAAAGAGCTCGGGGATTGTTTCTGTTTTTCCTGCACCTGTAGAGCCGTGATTTGTTCGATAGACATGTCCGAAGCATAGCGATTTACCATGCGCTGAAAACGTCTTTTTGATTGACCTCTTACGCTTCCTGATTAAGATTCTTGCCCCTTGGAGCCCCGCAAGGGACTTTGAGGCCGGGAAACCCCGAAATGGGACCGAAACCCGTCAAGCCCGACAACGAAATCCAGAGCTATGCAAGATATGCCTCGCTCGGACTTCAGTTCAGCCTGACTTTCTTGATTTGTGGTGGGTTGGGCTACGCCTTGGATCATTGGTTGGGTAGCTATCCGATTTTGATGATTGGCGGAATTTTCCTGGGAGCAGCAGGTGGTTTTTGGCATCTGATTCGCGCAGTCGACGAAAATGCCAAGCGCGAAAAAACAGTAGAGAAAAAAGAAGACAAGCAATCGTAATGGGAAAAACTTGGAGATTTCTTTGGCTCGGATTGTTCGCAAGCGCGGTGCTTGCGGCGATCAGCGCGTCTGTGCTTTTTCCACAACAAAAACATCCCATCTTCTTTTCTGCTGCATTAGGTTACGGAATCGCGGCTCTGCTGACGATTTCTGGATTGCGTTTACAAGCGCGAGGGGGAGATGAAAAACAATTCGGAGTATTCGCCTTATTTTTCCTCCTGAAACTCTTTTGCCTTGGACTCGGCGCCATTCTCTTTTCGCAAACTCCTGTTGGTGTCGACCATGTGGGCTATTCTTTGGGTTTCGCTCTTAGCCTTGTGGTGTTTTTAGGCTCTGCGGTGATTGATCTCTACTTACCTCGAGCTCGCTATGCTCATTAAATTCATCGCCACTCAAACAGCGGCTGTTGCCCAAAATGCTTCCGAGCACGGGCAAAGCGCAAGCGCGATTTTCACGCATTTATTTGCGCACTTGCTGCCGCATGAAGTGGGTAAGGTAGAGCTCTTTGGAAAAGAGCTTCCTTATTACAACCTGCAGATCTATCAAATTGCGGCCTTACTTTTGATGGCAGTGCTTTTTGGTGTGCTCGCGCAGAAAGTCAAAAACGGCAAACCTCTCACAGGACTTTGGAGAATCCTCAACGGTTGGATTCTCTGGATTCGCGACGAGATGGTCATTCCTCAATTAGGAAAGAAAAAAGGACAGAAGCTGCTCCCATTTTTTCTCTGCCTCTTCTTCTTCATTATGTTCTGCAATCTTTTTGGATTGCTGCCTTATGGAGTGGGAGGAACGGCAACGGCTTCTTTCTTTGTTACCGGAGCTTTGGCGGCTCTCACATTATTAGTAGGGCTTGGGCTTGGAATGGCGGAACAAGGAGTGGGGCATTTCTGGCAGAGCCTACTCGCGCCTCCAGGAGTTCCGAAATTCTTGCTTCCATTAATGGCTCCCATTGAGCTCATCGGTCACTGCACAAAACACGTGGCATTGATGATTCGTCTTTGGGCGAATATGACCGGAGGGCACTTGGTGTTGCTCTCTTTCATCGGCTTCATTTTCATGGCCGGACTTTCACTCGGAATCTGGGCCTATGGAATTGGCGTGTTGGTGGTCGGATTTGCGGCTTTCATCACGGTGATTGAATCGTTTGTGGCCTTGTTACAGGCTTACATTTTTACTTTGTTGTCCATTGTCTTCATCGGGGCGGCAATGCATCCTGAGCATTGATCCCCGAAAAATTACTAAGGAGAAATAGAATGCTTGGATTAGTCGAAGGTGGAATGAATGCGGCGCATTTGTTGGCGGGAATTGGTGCGGGAATTACTTTGATCGGCGCAGGCTACGGTCTCTCGAAGATTGCAGCTTCGGCGAACGAAGGAATTGCTCGCCAGCCAGAAGCGGCTTCTCAAATTCGTGGTAACTCGATCATTCTCGCGGCCT
The DNA here is from genome assembly GCA_964570465.1 of uncultured Planctomycetales bacterium. Lineage (GTDB taxonomy): Bacteria > Planctomycetota > UBA1135 > UBA1135 > CAZMYG01 > CAZMYG01. Next base: position 5,337 of record CAZMYG010000054.1, on the reverse strand, counting down.
TCTTGGAAGGGGTTACCTTCTTTGCGGTCGTGGTTTGTTTGTTGCTCGCTTTGAAGTAGAAGAATGTTTTTGTTTTCTTTCTTGCTGATCTCGAGCGAAGGGGGCTTCAATCTTTTGGATTTTGGCCCCTGGGCGAATTTCGTTTGGACCTTGCTCATCTTTTTGGTGGCTTTGCCAATGATGTGGGTATTTGTGTTCAAGCCAATTACCAAGGCTCTCGAGGAACGCGATCACAAAGCGGAAGAAGCGGTGCGCGCAAGCGAAGAAGCAAAGCATGCCGCACAAAAGGCGCAAGCGGAGTGTGAGTCTCAGCTTGCGGGAGTGAGAACAGAAGGACAGCGCATACTTGCAGAGTCTCAAGCTGCGGCCGAATCTCGTTTCAAAGAAATTGTTGCTGCGGCACAAACCGAAGCTTCTAAAAACCTTGATCGAGCGCGCACGGAAATCGAGCGTGAAAAGAACAAGGCTCTCTTCGAGATTCGAGAAGAAGTGGTCGATCTCACTTTGGAAACGGCTTCGAAAATGTTGGCCCGCAAAGTTTCGGATGAAGACAGCAAAAAATTCGTCCGTGACGCGGTTTCGCAGGTGCAAACACTTTCATGAAGTTAGGCTTGATCGTTCGACGCTATGCCGGCGCCCTTTTCAGCATCGCGCAGGAAAAGGGGCAGGTTGAGGATATTGGCCGGGAAGTAGAATTCCTGGGCGAACTTTTTTCTGATCCCGCCTTGTCTGCTTTTTTGCGTAATCCGCAAGTAGGCAAAGCCGAGAAGAAAAAAATCTTCCTCGACAAAGTCGGTCCACATGTATCGGCGGTCACCCGAAACTTCGTTGCGTTGCTTTTCGATCGCAATCGCGAGGATTTGTTGGAAGGAGTCGCGCGAGCCTATCGCTCGATTGCCCAAGAATCCTTGAAGGTTGTGGAAGGACAACTGGAATCGGCACAAGCGGTTTCAGACGAGCAGCGCAGTGAATTGGAATTAGCGCTGAGCAAGAAACTGGGTTGGAAAGTCAAACTCACGAGCCAAATCAATCCCGAGTTGATCGGGGGAATTCGCATCACGGTCGGCCACAAGCGTTTTGAAATGAGCGTTGCGGCGGGACTTTCTGAATTGCGAAAACGTTGGCTTCGAGCTCCTTTGAAACAAGACAAATAGAAGAATATAGGAAAGGTTGTTTATGAATCTTCGCCCTGCAGAGGTCACTTCGATTCTCAAAAAAGAGATCGAAGGTTACGAGAAGAAACTCTCCGTTGAGAGCGTAGGAACTGTTCTCCAAGTCGGTGACGGTGTCGCTCGAGTCTACGGACTCGATGATTGCATGATGTCGGAGCTGCTGGAATTCCCCAATGGAGTTATGGGAATTGCGCTTTCCTTGGAAGAGGACAATATCGGGGCCGTGTTGCTGGGATCGAGCACCAAGGTCAAGGAAGGCGATACCGTTCGTTCGACGGGACGCATTATCTCGGTTCCTACCGGAATGGCCTTGATTGGACGAGTCGTCAATTCCTTGGGACTGCCGGTGGATGGCAAGGGCCCGATTGCGACGACGGACAAAGATCTTCGCCCGATTGAAGGACGCGCTCCTTCCGTTGTTGAGCGACAGCCAGTGAAGGAAGCTCTGCAAACTGGAATCAAAGCCATCGACGCCATGATCCCGATTGGTCGCGGACAGCGCGAATTGATCATCGGCGATCGTCAAACCGGAAAGACCGCAATTTTGATCGACACGATTATCAATCAAAAGTTGACCGGCGGCGGTGATGCGAAAAATCAAGATCAAGTGATTTGCATTTACATCGCGATGGGGCAGAAGCAGTCGACGGTCAAAGACGTTGTCGCCAAGCTCGAACAACATGGCGCGATGGATTACACGATTGTCGTTTCCGCTCCCGCATCCGATGAAGCTTCGATGCAGTTTATCGCGGCCTACTCTGGTTGTGCGATGGGTGAGCGCTTACGCGATGAAGGTCGTCACGTGTTGGTCGTTTACGACGATCTCTACAAACAAGCTTTGGCTTATCGCCAGGTCATGTTGCTTTTGCGACGTCCACCGGGACGCGAAGCTTTCCCTGGAGATATTTTCAATTTGCATAGCCGATTGCTCGAGCGCGCGGCGAAATTAGCAGACGATGCTCCTAAGAAGAATCCACGCTTTGTGAAAGGTGGCGGTTCTTTGACTGCGTTGCCGGTTGTGGAAACTCAGGAAGGTGACGTTTCTGCTTATATTCCGACCAACGTGATTTCAATCACGGACGGACAGATCTTCCTCGAAGGCGATTTGTTCTATTCCGGTGTGCGTCCTGCCGTGAACGTCGGTATTTCAGTTTCGCGAGTCGGTGGAAGCGCGCAGATTCCTGCGATGAAAAAAGTCTCGGGTGGTTTGCGTATCAATCTCGCTCAGTATCGCGAGCTCGCGGCTTTTGCTCAGTTCGGATCCGATCTCGATAAGGCGACTCAAGCTCAGCTTACACGTGGTGAGCGCTTGGTCGAAATTCTCAAGCAAGGACAATACGTCCCTGTGCCTGTCGAAGAGCAAATTGCCATCATCTATGCCGGAACGAGTGGAGCACTCGATGATATTCCTGTTAGCGATCTCAAACGCTTTGAAGCAGAGCTGCTTAAAGTGTTGAAGTCAGAAGGGGAGTCGGGATTGCTCGGACGTGTCCGCAAGGAAAAGAAATGGAGCGATGATTTGCAGAAGATTGCAGATAGTTCCATTGCGAAATTCAAGTCAGGCTTCAAGACAAGCGCCAAGAAATAAGCAATGGCCAATATCCGCGATTTACGCCAACGCATTCGTTCCGTCTCGAGTATCAAACAGATCACTCGTGCGATGGAGATGGTTGCTACCACGAAATTGCGCAAGTATCAGGATCGAGCCTTGGCTTCTCGTCCTTACACCCAAGAGATTCAAAAACTCGTCGCGAGTTTGGGTGCGGCAGCGGCGTCGGGACAACTGAATTTTGCTTCCCCTCTCTTTGCTCAAAAAGAAGGACGAACGGCGATTTTCTTGGTGAGTTCGGATCGCGGACTTTGCGGTGCTTACAACACAAACATCATTCACATGATGGAAGAGTTTATTGAGAGCTCGCCGAAGGAGAAATTCGTTTTCTATGTCTATGGTCGCAAGGGTTATCAATACCTGAGCAAACGTGGATATGAAGTCGAAAATTTCTTTGTCGAACCGCCTCTGGAAAAAATCTCTTTGCGCGCGGCGCGAGTGGTTGTGGAAGAGTTAGTCGGCGATTTCCAAGAAGGAAAATTTGCCCAATTGCAAGTGTTCTACACTGCCTTCCGCTCGATGATTGCTTTCAAGCCAACTCGAGAAAAACTTTTGCCCATTGAGGCGGGTGAGTTGGCAAAGGGACAAGGCGAGTTGAGCTCAGATATTATTTTTGAACCCAATGCACAGACTATTTTTGATCAGCTCGTTCCCAAGTTTCTCGAGAGCAAGCTGTTTCACGTGTTGATGGAATCGTTGACCTCGGAGTTTGCGGCACGTCGTATGTCGATGAAAAATGCGACCGATGCCGCGAGCGAAATGCGTGGGGAATTGAGCAGACTGTTCAATCGCGCGCGACAAGAGGGAATTACCAAACAATTGTTAGAGATCGTTGGTGGCGCGGAAGCGCTCAAGTAGGAGAAGGATATGCCAGCTGCTGTTGCAAGTACCGGAAAAATTCGACAAGTGCTAGGACCTGTAGTGGACATCAGTTTTCCACCGGGGATGTTGCCGAAGATTTACAACGCCATCGAAGTGAAGGATGCGAAGAAAAGCATCGACATCACCTTCGAAGTGGCCCAACACCTAGGTGATGACGTCGTTCGTTGTGTAGCGATGTCAACTACCGATGGTTTGGTTCGTGGTATGGAAGCTCTAGATACAGGAGCTCCAATCACGGTTCCGGTCGGCAATGCAACCAAGGGTCGCCTATTTAATATGTTGGGACAGGCGATCGATGGTATGGGTGCTGTCGACAACAAAAAAACTTTGCCGATTCACCGCGCAGCTCCCAAATACGAGGAACAAGAAGCGATTAGCCAGGTTTTCGAAACCGGTTTGAAAGTCGTCGACTTGCTCTGTCCTTTCGCCAAGGGTGGAAAGATTGGTCTCTTCGGAGGCGCTGGAGTCGGTAAAACCGTTTTGATTCAAGAGCTCATTCGAATCACCGCCGTAGAAAAGGGAGGATTCTCGGTTTTCTGCGGAGTGGGTGAGCGAACTCGAGAGGGAAATGATCTCTATCTCGAAATGAGCGAGGCCAAATACAAAACACCAGACGGCAAGGAGCAAAGAGTGATTGATAACGCCGTGTTGGTTTTCGGACAAATGAATGAACCGCCGGGTTCACGTCTCCGCGTGGCTTTGACAGGTCTGACTATGGCCGAGTATTTCCGCGATCAAGAAGGCAAAGACGTGTTGCTCTTCGTCGATAACATTTTCCGATTCGTGCAAGCGGGTTCGGAAGTGTCGGCACTTCTCGGACGTATGCCTTCCGCTGTGGGTTATCAACCGACCATGGCTTCGGAAATGGGTGACTTGCAAGAGCGAATCACTTCGACCAAGAAGGGTTCGGTCACTTCGATGCAGGCCGTTTACGTTCCTGCAGACGATTTCACCGATCCGGCTCCCGTGGCGACTTTTGCGCACTTGGACTCGACCATTTTGCTCGATCGACAAATTGCAGAGTTGGGAATTTATCCCGCAGTGCATCCTTTGAAGTCTACTTCTCGTATGCTAGATCCCAAGGTTGTAGGGGAAGAACACTATCGCATCGCTCGTGAAGCTCAGAGAATTCTCCAGCGCTATGCCGATTTGCGCGACATCATTGCCATTCTCGGTATGGAAGAACTTTCTGATGAAGACAAGCTCGTCGTGAATCGCGCACGCCGTATTCAGCGTTTCTTGTCTCAACCGTTCTTCGTCGCGGAGCAATTTACGGGTTTGAAAGGACGTTTCGTGCCACGCGAAGAAACGGTTCGTTCCTTCCGTGAAATCATCGAAGGCAAACACGATTCTCTCCCGGAACAAGCCTTTTATATGGTGGGGGGGATTGACGAAGCGGTCGCGAAGGCGAAGACTCTATAGCCCAATTCATGACAACAGCACAGGCAAAAGACTTTCATCTCAAGGTAATCACTCCTGACCGAGTGGTATATGACGGTCAAGTGAGTGAAGTGAAGCTGCCAATTCACGATGGCTATATGGGCATTCTCCATAACCATGCGCCACTCGTGGCTCCTGTGGGCGAAGGAATCTTGACTGCGCAATCTACTACCAATCCGGTTGAGATGTTTGTCTCGAACGGTTTTCTGCAGGTGGGGGAGAACGAAGTTCGCG
>CAZMYG010000053.1:0-16541 GCA_964570465.1 uncultured Planctomycetales bacterium | reverse complement strand
AGAGGAAAACGAGCTTGGAAGGCGGCGCATGCTTTGCATCGGCGGGGGATTTCGATTCCCGTTGCTTATGCGCTCCAGGAAAATCTATTTTTAGGCCTGCCACAGTCCAGTGTTGTCATCATGGACTATTTGCAGGACGGTCATCCATTACTCCGCTTTTTAGAAAATCGCTATCCCACTTTATCTCGCGTTCAGAAAAAACAATTTATTGAGAACTTTGCCAACTTTGTGGCGAGTATTCATCGTGCCGGGATTTATCACCGAGATTTCCAGACGAGAAATGTATTAGTGGATTCCAAAACACAAAATCCAAATGACCCATGGAAATTCTTCCTTATCGATTTGGAGAGCGTGGACATGAAAGCCAAGTTGAATCTCAGGCGTCGCTTGCGCAATCTCATGCAACTCAACGATTCTCCAGCGACAGTTAGTCAAACCGATCGATTGAGATTTTTGCGGGATTATCAGTCTGATTTGGACATTTCTCTATCGAAGGAAGATCTTCGTAAGGTCACTCTTGCTACACAGGCCCGTCTCAATCGCGCCGCACAGTTCAAACGTCAATCATCGAACGCTTAAGTTCCGCCGGGTGACCCTTGCCTCCTCCATAATTGGGGCGGCGATAAAGCTGTTCCATGCTTTGAGGGGCAAATCGATTTTGCAAAAGAGAATCCTGTGCGAAAAACGCATTGGTTCCTGAGCTATCGCAGCTGATCAAGGTATAGCGTTTTTGTTGGGCTAGTTTGACAAGAGCGTGAAGGCTGGCACCGTAATAGGTAGTTCCTGGCCAGCGGAAATTTGGATCGTAGGGAATTGTTTTAGCCTGCTCTACAGGGACGCTGCCGTTGTATTCAATGGCGACAACGCGCGGCTCAAAATGCTGTATCGCTCTCCAAACCCAATAATCATTTCCATCGATGTCGATTGAGAGCAAATCGAATTGTTTGGGAACGGAGTATTTTTTGAATAAGGCTTCCACGTTCTCAGCATTTACAAACTCTTTATGAATTGGAATTCCGGCAGGAGAAACTCCTGCATCGATATCCATCATCAATCCGGTCCACTTTTTCTTTCGAGACAGATAGGCCGTGTTGCATTGCCTGCCGTCGCGGACTCCAAACTCTACAAAAAATCGGTTCGTAACTCCCAGTAAGGTGAAAATCGCCTCGAGAATTCCATCCTCTCCGTTTTGTGAATAGATTTTGCGTTCATAACGCAGCAAATCGGAGATGGGAGACTTGGGACTGCTGAGTTCGCGGCGAATACGGCGAGCAGCGACTCGGTTTTGCCAAAGCCATTGAGCACTTTTTTTCCCGTGACGAATTCGCTTCGGGATTTTTTGAATGCGTTGCAGCAGAGTTTTTGCCATGAGACGATGCCCATCATGAGCCAAAATCACGGCAAGGCAAGCGGGGGAAATTTTTCCTCTTCGTCTTGGTTTTTCGATCATCCTCTACGCAATCTCTTGGAATGGTGGAAGGCGAGGGATGTTTTCGAGCAACCTTGGAAAGCTTTGGCTCTGCGTCATTCCAAGGGAGAGGTTCGACCGGTTACCGTAAATCTAAAAGATGGTAGCGCGGTACATTTCCGCTCCGGGACCATGGATAAACACATTCTCTGGTCGATTTTTCTCCATGACGGTTATCGCATTGACCAGATTGCAGAAAAAAAGCTCGGTGTTGTGGTCGATGTTGGAGCTCAAATCGGTTGTTTCTCTCTCAAAATGGCTCCGCGTTGTGAGCGATTGCTTTCTTTTGAACCCGTTCCTGCCAACTTCGAGTTGCTGCAGAAAAATCTGAAGCAATATTCTCATGCGGAGCTTTTTCCCTGCGCTTTATTGAACCGAAAGGAAAAACTTAAAATCTATCTTTCGCATTCGAACACAGGTGGACACAGTGCTTTTGATACGAGTAGCCATTTCATTGAAACCGAATCTTTGCGCTTGCCCGAGCTGCTCGTGCAACGAGGCATAGAAAAAATCGATTTTTTGAAAATTGACTGTGAAGGTTCGGAGTACGAAGTGATTGAGTCTCTGCGCAATTGGGGTTTGAAACGAATTCAACGTTTTGCTTTGGAATATCAACCGATTCCCAACGATCCAGATCCGAATAAAAGCGGCGACGCCTTAGAGAAACTCTTACATAACGAAGGTTTCACCGTAGAGAGAATCGCTCACGATAAGCAAAAGGGTTTGGGTTTACTGTTCGCCTATCAGAGGCGTTGGTAGTTCAGCGACCTAAAAGCAAATCACCCGCGCCTTCAAATCCGTTACGAAATCCCGCAATCAATCTTCGCATCGAAATTTTTTGTCGTAGTTTTTTTGAGTCTTTTCCAAAACAACACAAATACGATTTTGTATTCGAGATAAAAAAGCGGTTGGGAAATTCGGTGAAATCGCGTTTGCGCCATTGAGCCTTGTGTTCCTCGAAGGGGTTGCCGTGGACGGCTCCTTGAGCGCGAATGTCTTTGGGAGTTGAAACAATCGTGTTGCGGGCAACTTTTTGGCAACGGCGAAGAATCTCAAACCCCTGTTCTTTTTCGAAATGTTCCAAAATATCGATGAGTAAAATCAAATCGTATTCTGTCTGGATTTCATTCAAAACTTTAGAAGCTTCGCCAATATAGATCTTGTCGTAGACGAAAGAATGCAGGCTCGAAAGATTGCTAGGGAATGCTTCAATGCCATCGATTCGGATTTTCCAATCCTTCTTCTCTGTTCTCTCTCTCCAAACATCGAGATACTCGCGAGAGAGAACTCCAAACTTCCCAAAGCCCGTTCCAATGTCCAAGACACTTTTCGGACCCAGGCGCATGATTAATTCGGCAATTTCGTTGAGCTGATAAAAATGGCTAGTTGGCATGTTTTAAAAGTTTCCTAGGACAACTCATAACGGCTAAGGGCCTTTTTGTTCAAGGGCATTTTGTGTTAAACATTTCACTCATGAGGTTGACGCGTTGAAAATTTTTCTCTTAGCTACCGGGTTTCCTCCCACTATTGGAGGACTTCAGAACTTCAACGCCCAAGCCGCCTCTGCTCTCTTTCGCCAAGGGCATGAGTTGACTGTTGCCGTTTCTGAGGACTGCAACGGGGATTCTTGTAGCCTGCGAACCCAAAATCCTTGGCCATTTCCTGTTTTTCATTTGCCGGTTGACGAAGGCGTTTTGAGTGTGAAAGAGCTTTCTTCTCTGCTTTCGAACTTTCAACCAGATCTGGTTTTGGTTTCTGGGGCTTCAGGGCGAAGGCGCTGGCTGTTGAGAATTTTCGAAGATCGAGAAATTCCATATCTGCTTTTCTTTCATGGCCTGGGAAATAAACGTTTCAAAGAAAATCCCATCCAGCGTTTTTTCACGAAAAGGCGTTTCGGCATCAATCGAGCGGCGTTGGTATTGGCGAACAGTCAATTTCTCTCGAAGAAAATTCTCGAAATGGGAGTTCCCAAAGAAAAATTGAAAGTCATTTATCCGGGAGTTTCTCTAGAACGCTTTCATTCTTCTGAGCAAGAGCGCAACCTTGCGCGGGAAAAATTAATGCTTGGCGATCGCAGCGTGATGTTAAGCGTTTCGCGATTGGCTCCTGGCAAAGGACAGGACAGAGTGATTCGGGCCATGCCCGCGATTCTCCAGAAAGATTCCTCTCTGCTTTATCTCATTGTGGGTGCTGGGACTTCACAAAACGCATTGGAAAGCCTGGTGAAAGAACTCGGCCTGCAGAATTCAGTTCGTTTCGAAGGAAGGCAGGAAAATCCCCTGCCATATTTTCAAGCTGCTGATTTTTTTGTTCAGCCCTCGTTCTTGGAAGGCAAGCTCACAGAAGCCTTTGGTTTGGTTTTCTTGGAAGCCTCCGCTTGTTCTTTGCCCAGCATTGCTTGTCGTGAAAGTGGGGCGGAGGAAATTATTGTTCATGGTGAGACGGGCTTTTTAGTTTCCCCTCGAAGCAATCAAGATTTGCAGGAATGCTTAGAGAAATTGATTTCCCAAAAAGAGCGATGCAAAAAAATGGGTGAGGCGGCTCGAAAGAGAGTGGAAGAGTGTTTCGATTGGGGACAGACGGCAAATCAATTAGAAGCGGCTCTTAGCCAAGTGCACGCGAGCGCAACACTGATTCCAACCCGTTAATACAACGATCCCAGGTCAGCAAGGAATTCACACGAATGCGTGCGGCTTCTCCCATTTGATGACGTTTTTTTTCTTCGGCTAGAGAGGAGCGCATCGATTCCCGCAGCTCTTCCTCGTTGTCCTCGTCGATTAAAAATCCCGTTTTCCCGTGTTCGATGATTTCGCGAGCACCAGACTCGCGTGAGGCGATGGCAGGCAACTCGCAAGCCGCTGCTTCAAGTATCGAAAGTCCAAAAGTTTCCACCCATTTGCCACGTAAATTCGAAGGATGAACAAAAAGATCGGCAGCGTTGTAAAAAGCAGCGGGATCCTTTTGAGCTCCTAGAAAACGTACATGCTCTTGCAGTTTTAAATCTTTCGTTTGTTGCTCTAAGTTTTCTCGATAAGAACCGTCGCCAACAATCCAATACAGCAAATTCGGAAATTGATCGAGTAATCGAGGCATGACGCGCAGCACTCGTTCGTGACCCTTTGCTTTGATGAGTCGAGAGACTGTCAACAAAACCAATTTCCCTTCAACCTCCAACCCTTTTCGTGTTTTTTCGCGCAAAGCGGAATCCTTGCGAAAGTGTTTGGGATCAAAACCAGGAGGAATGATTTGCATGCGATCTTTAGGAACCCCGACTCCTTCCAAAGAATCTTTGAGTACCTGGCTATTTGTAAGCACGAGCGGAATTCGGTCAAAGCCGTAGCGGCGGCGCAAAAGAAAACGGCGAATCGTGCCGCGATTTCGATTACTGGGATTCATCTGATGACAATAGCCGATGATGGGAATCTTTTTCTTATCCAGAAAAGGGTAGAGCAGGCGAAGTCTTCGGCTGGTATGCGAGATAAAAACCAGGTTGGGTGAAAAGGTTTTGAGGATTTTGGACAGCGGTTCCACCGGATGGGGACGGTGATGATGCCCTCGCTCCAAACGATAAACGGGAAATGGCCATTTACGATCTTCTTGTTCCGCAGGAGTCCAGGTTGCCAAGACGAGTTCATGCCCTCTTTGGGCCAGCAATTGAGAAGCCATGAGATTGAATTGTTGTAACCCTCCCAATTCGGGAGCAAATTTGCTGGCGAGGTAAAGGATTCTCATGGGGGGAGCATTCTAGTAGGCTGCGCTCTTTTCCCAATGATTTTGATTACTGGAGCGAGCGGATTTTTAGGCCGACATGTCTTTGCACTGGGTTTGCGCCAGGGGCTCAGACTTTGTCCTCTCGTGCGCAACGAAGTGAAATATCGCCAGTTATTTCCAAAGGGTCCCCAGCCGCTCGTGAGAGATCTGCGAAATTTAGAAGGCCCAATTGTTTCGGATCAGCCAATTGAGGGTCTCATTCATCTTGCGAGCGAGGTTTGGCCAGTCGAAAGAAAGGAGTCGAGTGAATTTGCCCAGGCCAATGTGCAGGGTACTGGGAATCTGCTTCGCGCTTTAGAAAAGAGCAATCTCAAACAAATGGTTGTGGCTTCTACTTTTTCGGTTTATGGCAAACTCGAAGGGAAGATTTCTGAGAGCTCGCCGGTGCACCCACCAGTCGGTTATGCCGTCTCAAAATGGGAAGAAGAAGCTCTTTGCCAAAAATTCGCCGCGCAAAAGAAAATCCCCTGCGCCATTTTGAGATTCTCTTCGATTTATGGACCCGGTCAGTACGAGAAAACGGTACTGCCAATTTTCTGGAATCGCGCTCGAGAGAATCAGAATATCGAAATCACAGGTCCCCAAGGCAGATTACAGAATTTTCTCTATGTACAGGATGCAGCGGAGGCAACTCTGCGCAGTTTTGAAAGCAAGGCTGATGGGATTTTTGGAATTGGCGCAGCCAAGGAAACTTCGATGGCCGAACTCGCCCAAGAGATTGTCCGCGTTTTGGGTTCGCGTTCGCAGATTGTGATGAGCGAATCATCCGAGAAGGCCCCTTCCTTTCATTACGAAATTGAAAAAGCACAGCGTGAACTGAACTGGCAGCCGCGATATTCTCTGGTCCAAGCTTTGGAAGAGATGAAAGAAAAAAACAGTGCATAGAATTCTCATCACGGGATTGGGATCGAATATCGGGCAAGGGATTTTTAAATCCCTTCGTCTGGCTGAAATCCCTTGCGAAATTGTCGGCACCGATGTCTATCGCTGGTCGGCGGGTTTCGCCTGGTGCAAGGCAAACTATCAAGTGCCTTACGCAAACGATGCGCGATACATTCCCAGCTTCATTGAGATTCTGAAAAAGCATCAAATTCAACTCGTACTCGTTGGCTCCGAAAGCGAGGCGGCGGCCCTTTCTCAGAACCAAGCAAAAGTAGAAAAAGAGAGTGGAGCAAAACTTCTCGTCGCCGATTGGAAATTTGTCTCCCGTTGTGGAGATAAATGGGGAGTGGTCGAACTATTTCAAGAGGCAAAACTCGATCATCCCGATTCCATCATCGATATGAGTAAACGCGCCGATTTTATCGGCAAGCATGGTTTCCCCGTTTTGATCAAGCCGCGCAGAGGTTGGTCGGCACGAGATGTACATCGTATTGAAGACAAAGCTTCCTTAGATTTTTTCGCGACCCATATTCAGGATCCGATTCTGCAAGAGTATTTGGATGGGGAGGAATTCACTTGCGCGCTTGTCTTCGATCGAGAAGGAAATTACGCCGATCATGTCGTGATGCGTCGAGAGATTTTGCATGGAACCACTTTCCGCGCAGAAATCATCGCCAACCCTGCCATCGATCGTTATCTCGAGAGCTTCGCGCGCTCCATTCGTTATCAAGGGCCGATGAATGTGCAGTTGAGATTGTGCAAACGCGGGCCGATTGCCTTTGAAATCAATCCTCGATTCTCGGGAACGACGGGAATGAGATGTTTAGCCGGATTCAATGATGCTGCAGCGTTGGTGAGGCATTATTTGGAAGGTAAGCCGATCTCGAAAGCCTCGCCCCAAAAGGCGCGAATCCTGCGTTATTGGGAAGAGGTTTTGGTGGAAGAAGGCGATTCCCGTTTTCCGCGCGAAAGCTCGTAGAGTTTCAAATATTTCAGCGTGTCGCCAAACGCAGAAAGTGAAGCGAGAGCCAAACCTTCTTTGCCATCCAAAAAACCTCTTTGGAAAAAATAGCTCTTAGCAAATCGCCAAGGTCCCGCAGCAATCGCTCCCCAAACTCCTACCCTTTTTCCGGCTTCAAATTTTTCTTGGGCTGAAATGCTTGTATAGGAATTCATCTTGGCCAAATGATGGCTGAGATTGCGATAAGGGTAATGAAGCATCTCGTTTTGCAATTCCACAATCTTTCCCTCGACGAGCAATTTGGCGTGCAGGCTTTGACTTGACCATTTCGCTTTTTCGCGATGGAAGATGCGCAAGGTTCGATCGGGATACCAACCGGAATGACGAATCGGACGACCGAGATAATAGGAAAGACGAGGTAGAGAGAATCCAGAACAGGCCGGTTCCCCCATAAAAAACGCTTTTTCAATTTCTTGGGCGAGCGGTGCGGGCACTCGCTCATCGGCATCTAAATAGAAAACCCAAGGAAAAGAGGTTTCGGCGAAATGATAGTTACGCTGATCAGGAAAATTCGTGAAGGGGCGGTAGAGTAGTCGCGTTCCAAATCCCTTGGCAATCTCCACCGTTTTATCGGTTGAGCCACTATCCAGAACCAGAATCTCTTGCGCCCAACGTACGGTTTCCAAGCAAGCACGAAGATTTGCTTCTTCGTTGTAGGTAAGAATACAAATGCTGATAGGAAGTTTGTTCACAGAAGCGATTGGTAAATATCCTCGTAAGCTCTCGAAACTCGGTCGAGAGGAAAACGTTTTCTAGCGAGCTCAGCTCCCGTTCTTCCAAATCGACGACGTTTTTCCGGATTTTTTGCCAAATCGAGAATCGCTGCCGCAAGATTTGCTGCAGTGTCTTCAATGATGAGCCCGCTTCTACCGTCTTCGACAATTTCAGGAATCATGCCTCGGCGAGCGCCAATCACGGGCAAGCCCATGGACATCGCTTCTCGAATCGCGCGACAAGAGCCTTCGCTGCCGGGGAAAAGAAAGACTTTAAGATCTAGTGCCTTGAGCAATCCCACATAGTCATCGCCGCGTTGAATGCCGCTGAAATGTACGGTGTTTTCTAAACCCATTTTCTTGGCGGGTTCTTTAGCAACTTCCTCAATATGGGTTCCACCACCAATGATGATTGCGTGAAAGTTAGGGATTTTTTCTTTCACCTTGACGATGGCATCGAGAAACACATCGAAACGTCGCTTGCGTTGTACTCGGGCCACGATGCCAACCAACAAAGCGTCTCGATCAATTTGAAATTGTTCTCGCTTATCGGGCACGGAACGCTGTGCATCGAATCGTGCGGTGTCGACACCAGGTTCGATCACGCTCATCTTGTCCAGAGGGAAACGGAAATGAGAAGCCACTCGCAGTCCAGCCGTTTTGCAGGGCAAAACCAAAAAATCCGTGTGATGTTTGAGTAAATAGCGAGAGCGAATGCCTGGTTCCATGCCTTCAAAATCGTAGGAACTTCGCACGATCGGAGTTTTGAGCTTTGCCCGATCGCGTGCTCGTCCAGCGATGAGATGATCATTATTTAAATGAGTATGAATCAGATCGACCGGATTCGATTTGAGGTAGTCGGCAAGAAAACGAATATCTCGGCGGTTTTTCAAAAAATTGATGTGCTTGTCGAGAGTCATTCCTCTCAGCAGCCGCACACCACGCTCTTCGATTTGCTTGAGAAAGTGAGCCTCTTGTTCTCCAGGATCGCCTGGAGCCATAGTCACTTCATGCCCAGCTTTTCTCTGTGCAGCCGCGAGGTTCAAGGCAGGTTCCGCCGGGCCCGTCCATTTCCAATTGCTAAATAGATGAAGAATTTTCACGCGAGAATCTCGTGTAAGGCCTCGATGACATAATCGACTTCTTGCATGGGCATCGCTGTGTAAAGGGGCAATCTCAGCAATCGTTCGGTGACTAGTTTTGCGTTGGGGAGATCTTTGGCGTTCTCGCCGCGAAGTTGTTTTCCGAAGGGTGAACTATCGAGGGGATAATAATGTCGCAGCGCTTCAATTTCGCGTTTGCGCAATTCTTCGAGTGCTTTTTCACGGCGCTTTTCATCGGGGAAGAGAACATAGCAAATGTGATAGTTCGGCTGAGTGCTTTTTGAAATCGGAGGGAATTGAAATCGTTCTTTTTGAACGAGATCTGCAAGTCCTTCTCGATAGCGCGAATCAATTGCTCCGCGTTTTTTGCGAATTTCGTCCATCTTAGAAAGTTGTACTTCGAGCACAGCCATGGAGAGTTCGGCAGGAATGAAAGAAGAACCCTGTTCGCGCCAGGTATATTTGTCGATTTCGCCTCGCAAGAAACGTTCTCGATCGGTTCCTTTCTCTCGCATCATCTCCGCGCGCTTGGCGAGTTCATCGTCATTCGTAGCGATCGCTCCGCCTTCGCCGCATCCAATCGATTTCGATCCGTGAAAGGAGTAACAACCAATTTCGCCAAAAGTTCCTAGCGCTTTTCCCTGATAAAAACTGTCCACGGCTTGCGCGGCGTCTTCTACAACAAAAAGTCCGTGTTGCTTCGCGAGTGTTTGAATTTCTTCCATGCGGCAGGGAAGTCCCGCGTAGTGAACCGGAAGAATTGCCTTGGTTTTTTTGCTAATCCGGCTTGCAGCATCCGCAACGTCGAGATTGAGATCGCTGAGTTGAACATCGCAGAAGATAACTTTTGCTCCTTGTCGCAGTACGCAGTTTGCAGTACTGGAAAAGGTATAAGTCGGAATGATGACTTCATCACCGGGTCCGATACCAAGAGTCATCATGGAGAGTTCCAGCGCAGAAGTTCCGGAGTTAGTGGCTAGGAGATGTTTGACGGCGAATCGCTCGCGCAAGATTTTCTCCACGCTTTTCATGTGAACGCCGCCACCGACGAGTTTCCCGCTACGAACGAGTTTGCTGACAGCTTCGGCCTCACGTTCGTCGAAATAGGGTTTGTGAAAAGAAATTTTCATTAATGTGAGACTGAATTGTAGGCCGAAGAGGAATTCCTTACTAAACTTTCTTCTAATGTCTGTATTGAGCTTAATGGCATTGTTGTTGTTCCCTGCGCTTCTGCTGGGTGCTTGGGGACCTGGCACACATCTTGATTTTGCCCTGCGATTACTAAAACGAAAACGCCATCGCCTACCTAAAGAGATTGAAGAGTTGCTTGACAAACACGAGGAAGAATTCCTCTACGGCAATATTGCAGCAGACATTATTCATTTCAAATCCTACGGTGGACCTCAGCACGATTGTCATCTTTGGGATGTGATCGAGCGCATGGAAAAGCATGTGAAAACAGACGGGGAAAGAGCTTTCGTTCTGGGTTATCTCACTCATCTTGCCGCAGACACCATTGCACACAATCATTTCGTTCCCTATCACCTCGCTCGATTTGCTCTGACTAAAGCGGTAGGGCATTTGTATTGGGAAATGGCTGCAGACCGTTTCGTTCCAGAAAGTCATTGGGCCATTATCGATAAAATAAAAAGGAATCGCGATCTAGATGCGAATGATCGACTCATCAATGCCGCAGTACAGAAGAAAATGTTTTCGATGTGGACGAACAAACGTCTCTTCAACAATTTGTTGCTTAGTCATTCCCGAGATCGTTGGCGCAATGCCATGGCTCGTTTGAGAAATCGCGATTTACCGCGTTTGCCGGAGAGTCGTTTGGATGTATTCCGTCGCGCTGCTCTCGATCGCATGGTGATGATTCTTCAACCCGGCGGACGACAGAAACTAAAACATCTCGATCCTAGTGGGCGCGAAGCCCAACGCGAAAGCATTCGTGCGAAACGAGTTTTGATGTCCCGTTTTCAACAGCGAGAAGACCGCGACGAAGAAGCAGAAAAGATTGCTGCGAAATATCTCCGAGGGATCGAGCGATTCTCTCAGTAGTTTTCATTTTATGCCGCGGCATCTCGTACTCATTTCTTTGATTTTTTCTCGTTTTCAGTTTGTTTTGTGACGTTTTCTTGTTTTTCCGTCTTTGTTTGTCCAGAAGTTGCTAATTGGGTGTTTTTAATGCTGGAGTCAGACATGAAGAAGAAAAACAGAAAAGCAAAAATCGTTTATCGTTTGCCACGGGGGAGCAAAAGTCGTTCTGAAACGCAACGTGCATTTGAGCACGTACTAGGCTTGATCGAATCTGCGAAGGTTCGTGCTTATCAATCGGTTAACCGAGAGTTAATTGATCTCTATTGGCAGGTTGGACAATACATCAATCGGAAAACTCGAATTGAAGGGTGGGGAAAGAGCACCGTTTGTGCGTTGGCGGCTTTCATCCGCAAAAGATGTCCTGGCATTCAAGGGTTTTCAGAATCGAATCTCTGGAGAATGCGGCAATTCTACGACACATATGCTGAGCTACCAAAACTCGCAGCACTGCTGCGAGTTTTAAACTGGACCCAAAATTTGCTGATTTTAGGAAAGTCCAAAAGCACTGAAGAGCGACAATTCTATTTGCGCATTTGCTCGCGAGAGAAATGGTCTTCGAGAGAGCTAGAGCATCAAATGAATGGATCGCTATTCGAAAGAACGGTACTTTCCCCTCCGAAAGCTTCAGCGGTGCTTAAGCAGTCCTATCCGAAGGCGACAAAAATTTTCAAAGATAGCTATTTGTTCGACTTTTTAAATTTGCCTCAGTCGCATGATGAGAGCGATTTGCATCGTGGTTTAGTAAAAAATCTCAAAAAATTCATCTTGGAACTCGGCCGTGATTTTGTTTTCGTGGGCGAAGAGTATCCACTTCAAGTTGGGAACAAAGATTATTACTTGGATTTGTTATTTTTTCATCGCGAGTTGCAGTGTTTGGTTGCCATTGAACTCAAGACAAACGAGTTCCAGCCGGAGCATCTGGGGAAATTGGGTTTTTATCTGGAAGCATTGGATCGAAAAGTTCGGAAAGCTCATGAACGACCTTCCATTGGTGTTTTACTCTGCGCAACGAAGGACAACGAGGTGGTGGAATTCGCTTTAAGCCGCTCGATTTCTCCGACATTGATTGCCGAGTACCAAACTCAAATGCCAGATAAGGATATCCTTAAAGAGAAACTCCACGAATTTTACAAACTAGCTCAATTGCCCGCTTGAAGCGCTTCAGCGATTTTTCCATCGACCTGCTTAAGAGAAGCTTCTTCTACTAGCACTTCAAAAGAAGCGATTTGTTTGCCGTTACGGTCAAAAAGAAAAGATTGGGGAATCACCAGAGTTTCTAAAGCGAATACTTCTCCGAGCTCTTCTGGACTTCCGCGCACGAGAAAACTTTCGTAGGGAATGGAAGCTTTGCGGAAAGCTTGCGCCACTTTTTCCTGAGCCTCTGCTTCTGTGATATTTGGCACATAAAGATCCCAAGAGATCCCGAGGAATTCGACACGGTCTGAGTATTTTCGAGCGAGAGCGGCTAGTGCGGGGAGTTCTTCGACACAGGGTTTACACCAAGTCGCCCAATGATTGAGGAATAGTACTTTGCCTGATTTTGCCGTTGCGGCTTTCACTTCGTTGATATTCAGAATTCGAATATTGGAAGCATTTTTTGTTTCACAGGAAAAGAAGAGGGCCGGAAGAATTCCGGCCCCCAAGAAAATAGAAACGAAAAGTTTCACGAATTATGCCTTGGGTCGTTTGATCGAGCATCCAGCGGGTTTGGTGGAATTGGTTTCCACTTTCTTTCCGTCGATCAAAGCGTTGAGCGCATCGCGCAGATAGTTTTTGCGCTCTTCCATTTTCTTGCTGCCCTTGGCGTCATCATCAATGGCTCCGACATAGCGCAAAGTACGAGTCTTATCGAAGACATAGATATGTGGAGTCGTTTTGGCATCGAAGAGATCGGCGACTTCGGATCGAGGATCAATATGGATGCTATAGGGGATTTTTGAAGTTTTGGAATAGCTTTCGATATCCGCGACCGATTCGGTTGAGTTGGAATCGATCATGACGAACTGAACTCCTTTTTTGCTGTATTCGTTGTAAATCGCAGTGAGTCTTTCTTCCCAACCCACGGAGTAGGGACATTTGGAGGACCAGAAATTAACTACGGTGATTTTGTCTTTCGACAAATCAGCAAAACTGTTCAATTCTCCCTTTAAAGTGTGGACTTTGAAATCAGGAGCTTTTTGATCGAGAGTGAACTTAGTGGGGGTGCTTTCTTGAGCAAAAAACAGCGGAAGAACGGCAACGCTTAAGAAAAGAGTCTTCATGGGATTTTCCTCATTAAAACGGGTTATTGCGGTTTGTAGAACTTTCCAGCATTCTTAATCCCCATCTTCATGAAGTAAAGAAAGGAATTTCATGCGCCTCTTCGAACCACATATCCACATGCACTCTCGCACGACAGACGATTATGAAAAACTCGCTCTTGCCGGAGTAGAAGCCATCGTCGAACCAGCATTTTGGCTGGGTCAGCCTCGCACGCATGCGGGAACCTTTTTCGATTACTTTGATTCACTGCTCGATTTCGAAGTGCGTCGAGCCAGCGATTTTGGAATTCAACATTTCTGCACGCTCTCTGTGAATCCGCGCGAAGCGAATAACGAAACTCTCGCAGATCAGGTGCTTTCGCGATTACCCGAATATCTGAAGCATCCCCGAGTTGTGGGAGTGGGTGAGATTGGTTTTGATTCGATGACTCCCGCGGAAGAACGAGTGATGCGACAGCAAATTGAACTCGCCATGCAAATGAAATTGCCTGTTCTCGTTCACACTCCACATCGACAAAAGAAAGAGGGAACGGCGCGCACGATTGAGATTTGTAAAGAGCTGGGAATTTCTCCGGACTGGGTTTTGATCGATCACAACACCGAAGAAACGACGGGTTTGTGTAAGGAGTGGGGCTGTTGGGCAGGACATACGGTATATCCACGCACGAAACTCTCTCCCGAGCGTTTTGCCAATATTGTCGACGAACACGGAATCGATCGCATGCTCGTCAATTCCTCTGCAGATTGGGGACCTTCTGATCCTCTAAATGTTCCTAAGTCCGCTCAGGAACTTCGCCGACGGGGTTATTCTCTAGAGAAAATCCAAAAGATTGTCTGGGACAATCCGGTAGCCTTCTTTTCTCAGTCTACTCGCCTGAAATTGAAGTAGTTTTTAAGATATTGCAAAATAGTCACTTGTAGCAAATTGGAAATCGTGAGCTATAATTAGGAGGTCCACAGGACAGCAGAATTTAGTGATTTCCATCCTATTCACGATCAGCTTCTTATTTGTTGGCTCACAGAGCCAACAGAAACATTTTCCGGCCTTTGAAAATTGGCTAGGGAAATACCGCGCGGGAAAACTGCTCTATCTGGAGCCTAAAAACGAAGCTCCTTCCAAGTCCATTCAAATCGATACTCTCGGTCCCGAAGGAAACTTTCAAAAAATACTCAGCGAATTACTAAACGCCGGCAATCGAGAAGCCACCGAACGATTGCTCGAATTAGCGACTCTGCAACTTCATCCCGATGCACAAGAAGAAAAGGAAAAGTTTTTCTGCCAGCAACCTTGGGCGGTACGAGCTTTGGCTTTAGAAACGCTTTGTAAAATCAAAGACCCACAATCCTTGCGTTGGCTTTCTACCGAAGTTTTGTTGGCAAAGAATCAACGCAGTGAAGCACAACGAATTGTTGCGGCGCAGGTATTGGGACTGGCTGGAAGTGAACCTTTGTTGTTACCCGTGCTTTCTGCTCTTTATGATCCTTCGGCCGCCGTTCGCGGAACTGCGGCGGAAGCGGCGGGAAATATTGGAGGAATCGCAGCAACTCAAGCGATTGCGCAGCGTTTAGATGATGCAGATGGATTTGTGCGTTCGCGTTGTGTTCAGGCTCTCAATGCGTCTTTCCATTCTCGTCTATTGAAATACGAAGAACCCGACCGCGTACGCATTGTCGCCGCTGCGGCGAGTCGCTTGAAAGATTCCGATTGGCGAGTACGAGCGGCAGCCGGAGAGTTTTTCCGACTACATCCCGATGCTGGAGCTGTTGAAAATTTGATTGAAGCTTTGGATCAAGAGCAAAAATGGATAGATCAAGGCATCGGACGCAAACGAGTTTTCTATCAACTCATCGATGCTTTGGTGCAAGCGGCAGGCTATCCGGTTTCCGGACGTGAAGTTCAGCCATGGAAGGATTGGTGGGCTACACATCGAGAGGGTTATCAATTGCCTTCTCGCGCGGGAGAGCGAGTCTCCTATCTAGGCAATTTGCCCTATTGTTTCGGTATTCCTCTGCGTTCGGACCGTGTGCTTTTTGTGCTCGATATTTCCGGCAGTATGCAGGAAGAGCTTGAAGCTGGATTTTCAACGGGGAATCAAGTCGATGCAGGGCCAAATCGAAAACGACAGACAAAACTCGAGTTAGCGAAGCGAGAAATCCGCAGTGCTTTGGCAAAGTTATCTCCTACTGATCGTTTCAATTTGATTTTTTTCGAAACTGCGGCTTATCCCGTTTTTGATTCGCTACGCCGTGCAAATCCGGAGAATCTATCCATCGCTCTCGAACGACTAGAAAAAACTCAAGCCGGCGGAGGTACCAATGTGCTTCAAGCGATGGAGTACGCGCTGCGCGAGTCCTCCCCAAACAGTGCTCAACAAGGGTTTGCTGAATTCGATTCACTAATTCTCATTTCAGATGGCACAAGCTCAGATCGATGGGCTGCGGATGTTGCAACTCTGTTGCATGGGATTGAAATTGCGAATCAAAAAACTCAAACGCTGATCCATACCGTTTGTTTCCAATCCGAACAGTCCTCTTCCAGCGAATTGATGAAAGAAATCGCTCGACGCAACGGAGGAGAATTTCGTTCGATTGGGAATCGTTAGGAAATAGAAAGCTCTTCTGTATACTGGCCGCGCATGTTCGAAGAGAGCCCCCATTCCAACAAACGAGATCTCGTTTCCATTGATGTTTTGAGTAATGCCAGAATCGAAGAGCTTTTGAGCTTTGCGGATGAAATCTCTCAAAATCTCAGAGCTTGGTCGGCTCTTTGCCCAGGATTGATTCTTGCCAGTCTCTTTTACGAACCCTCAACCCGTACTCGTCTTTCCTTTGAATCGGCCATGCTGCGTTTAGGTGGTGGAACGATTGGTATAGCAGATCCGCGTTCTTCTTCTGCTTCAAAGGGAGAATCTCTCGCCGATACGGTTCGCATCATTGGAGGCTCTTACGCGGACGTGATTGTGCTTCGTCATCCAAGCGAAGGCGCCGCGCGTCATGCAGCAGACTATGCGCCGGTACCTGTGATTAACGCTGGCGATGGAAGTCACGAACATCCCACACAAACACTTTGCGATCTTTATGTGCTTCGCCGCAGCAAGAAAAAGTTAAAAGGCTTGAATGTCGTCTTCTGCGGAGATCTTAAATTTTCGCGAACCGTGCATTCACTCGCCTATGCCTTAGCCCGTTTTGGCGCACATCTTTTTTCTGCTCCTCAAACGGGAC
>CAZMYG010000052.1:0-16664 GCA_964570465.1 uncultured Planctomycetales bacterium | reverse complement strand
ATTCTAACAAGGGTTTTGCAGTTTACTAGAGTCCGGTTTTTCTGGGTCGAACGGCCAAATATTGACTTGGCCATGCGTTCTCTTCAGATCCGTAACTGACTGCTGCATGCATACTGAGATACGGATCTAAGAGATGAGGCCTTGCAAGAGCACAAAGATCCGCACGCTCGGCAGCAAGAATGGTGTTGGCATGATCGGCGTTTTGAATGCCTCCTACCGCCATCACTGGAATTTCTGCTTCATAGCGAATTTGCTCGGCAAAGGGAACTTGATACATGCGCCCGTAAACCGGTTTGGATTCTGGAGTGTTTCCAGCTGAGGAAACGTCGATCAAATCGCAGCCGTGTTCTTTGAGCGCTTTGGCAATGACAACCGACTCTTCGATGGTTTGTCCCCCATCTTGATCTAACCAGTCACTCGCGGAGATTCGTACGAAGATCGGCTTCTCCTTCGGCCATACTTTTCTCACGGCATCGAAAACTTCGAGCGGATAACGCATTCGATTTTCGAGAGTGCCTCCATATTCATCGCAACGGAAATTGGACTTGGGCGAGAGAAAACTCGAGAGCAAATAGCCATGCGCCATATGCAATTCAATCAGATCAAAGCCGGCCTTCTCGGCATTGCGAGTCGCTTTCACAAACTCTTCGCGCACTTGATCGAGTTCGGTACGAGTCATCTCTTTTGGAGCCGGCCAATTCCTGGCAAACGGTTCCGCAGAAGGGGCGAGAGTTTGCCAAGCCTTTGTTCCACTTAACGGATGATCTCCCTCCCAAGGTAGATTACAGGATCCCTTACGCCCGGCATGAGCGATTTGCATTCCAATTTTGGATTTCGAATTGGAATGAACGAAATCGATAATGCGTTTCCACGCTTCGACATGTTCCTCCTGATAGATGCCGGCACAACCATGAGTGATTCGCCCTTCTGGAGAAACATTGGTCATCTCCGTAAAAACAATTCCTGCGCCACCCACCGCGCGTGAACCCAAATGAACTAAATGCCAATCCGTTGGTTTGCCATTCACCGCACTGTATTGACACATCGGCGAGACGACGATTCGATTTGCAAGTTCGAGCCCGCGTAAACGAAACGGTGTAAAAATTGGCGCTACACTTTTCCAACCTTCATTCACTTTTTGAATCAGTTGCGGATCGCGAGAGCGGAGATTGTCATAGGTAATTCGTTTAGAGCGGGTCATCAAATTGAAAACCAGTGGCAATGGCTCCTGAGTCAGATAGCGTGCAGAATTCTCAAACCAGGCTTGGCTTGTTTGTGCAGCTCGTTGAGTTCGGATGGTTTCTGGTTTGCGCACGGATTCGTAGGCAGTGAGTACACTGGAAATATCCTGAGTTCCCGTCTTTTGAAAAGCCTCTGCCAGCGCCATCGCATCTTCCATCGCGAGTTTGGTCCCAGAACCAATGGAAAAATGAGCCGTGTGTGCACTGTCCCCGAGCAAAACCGTTTTCCCGTCATGCCAACGTTCATTACTGACTGTTGGAAAACTACGCCAGATCGAGCGATTGCTCAGCAGACGATGACCCTGCAAATCTTTCGCAAAGAGTTTTTCGCAGAAGGCAACTGTTTCTGCCTCGCTCGCTCGATCGAGTCCTGCTTTTTTCCAAACTTCTTCGCGGCACTCGACAATGAAGGTGCTTTTCCCTTTTTCGAAGGGATAGGCATGTACTTGAAATAAACCAAACTCAGATTCCCTAAACAGAAAAGTGAAGGCGGTGAGTTCTTTATCTGTACCTAGCCAAGAAAACTTACAACGTCCCCACTGAATCTGCGGACGGAAGAGATTCGCCTTTTTTTCCCGCAGCAAACTATTCGCCCCATCACAGGCCACAATCAAATCCGCAGAATCGAGAGAAGAAAAATCTGTGATCTCTTTTTGAAATTGAAGAGAAACGCCCAAAGCCCGACAGCGTTCCTGCAAGATTTCCAATAGACGTTTTCTTGAAAGCCCACAAAAACCATGTCCGGTCGAGGCAACACGTTGTTCCCGATAGAAAGTTTCGATCCGATCCCAATAGACAAAGTTCTGGCGGATTTGAGCAAAGCTTTCTGGATCTGATTTTTCAAAATTGGAAAGTGTTTCGTCGGAGAAAACGACACCCCAGCCAAAGGTGTCATCCGCGCGATTGCGTTCAAAGACTTGGATTTGTGAAGAAGGAAAGGCCTTCTTCATCAGAATAGAAAAATAAAGCCCCCCTGGGCCTCCACCAATACAGACGATTTTCATTTTCTTTGGTAGGCCCGGCAAGATTCGAACTTGCGACCACCGGTTTAGAAAACCGGTGCTCTATCCAACTGAGCTACGGGCCCAAAATAAAACGGTTCTGGCACCAAAATTGCCCGCGAGTTATATCATGAAAAAGTATTCCATGGCGACTGACAACACGGCCCTGTCAAAAGTAGCGGAATCGAGCTCTTCGCATGTCGTTTCGTCTGCCGAATCGACAGGAAAACCGTCGATTACAAAACAAGAAAAGAAGTTCTACCCCCTCTTGCCTGTTCGAAACGCCGTCGCTTTCCCCGAACTCGTTCTGCCTCTGACTGTAGGGCGATTGAAATCCCGGCTCGCAATTGAAAATGCCACGAAAACATCTGGGGAAGTGGTGATTTTTTCTCAGCGCGAGGCGAAGGTTGAAGACCCTCAGAAAAAAGACCTCTTTGAAGTTGGAGTCTTTGCACGGGTACTCAAATCCGTACGTAGTGCAGAAAACACGTTAACCGTTGTGATCCAGGGGATCGAACGAGTTCGCATCGAGAGTGTAAAGGAACTAGATAGCGGAAGTGGTAAAGAAGCGGCACGAATGCTGATGGCAAGTGTACAGGCATTGCCCATTTCAAAAACGGAAGGGGTCGAAATTGAAGCTCTTGCTTCGAATCTGCGCAAACAAGTTCGAAAAGTCGTAAAACTTTCGCCCAGATGGAGTGAGGAAGTCTCGGTGATCGTTATGAATATCGAGAACCCTTCGGTGCTCGCAGATCTGATTGCCTCACAACTCGACATTTCCACACAAGAGAAGCAAGTTTTACTTGAAACTCTCGATTGCAAAGAGAGGTTGCTCTCTGTCACCAAGCATTTGTCACGAGAGATCGAAGTACTAGAGCTGGGTGCCAAAATCCAATCACAAGTTCATGGAGAATTCGAAAAGGCACAACGTCAACATTATTTAAGAGAACAATTGCGCGCCATCCGCAAGGAACTCGGAG
Source organism: uncultured Planctomycetales bacterium (assembly GCA_964570465.1). Classification (GTDB taxonomy): domain Bacteria; phylum Planctomycetota; class UBA1135; order UBA1135; family CAZMYG01; genus CAZMYG01. The sequence goes on along the minus strand of CAZMYG010000052.1, from coordinate 13,442 downwards.
AAGGTGAAGAGGGAGAGTTGGCAGAGCTTCGTGAAAAAATCCAACAAGCCTATTTAAGCAAAGAAGCCAAAGAAGCGGCGTTGCGGGAACTCGATCGGTTATCGGCGATTTCCAACGCGTCGGCAGAATACGGAGTGATTCGGAGCTATCTCGACTGGCTGCTTGCAATCCCCTGGACAAAAACTAGCGAGGACAAAATTGATTTGAAGCAAGCTCAAGCCATTTTGGATGCCGACCACTATGGACTGACTGATGTAAAAGACCGCATTCTGGAAATTCTGGCCGTTCGCAAACTAAAAACAGAATCAAAAGGCCCAATTCTTTGTTTTGTTGGCCCACCTGGAGTTGGAAAAACTTCGCTTGGACGGTCGATTGCTTCGGCCATGGGACGTGAATTCGTTCGTGTCTCGCTGGGTGGAGTCATCGACGAAGCAGAGATTCGAGGTCATCGGCGAACCTATGTCGGTGCTTTACCGGGACGGATTGTGACAGGACTTCGCAAGGCAGAAACTCGCAATCCTGTTTTCCTTCTCGATGAAATCGACAAGCTCGGCGCTTCTTACCACGGAGATCCTTCAGCGGCATTGCTGGAAGTACTCGACCCTCAACAAAATCGTCAATTTCTCGATCATTATCTGGATCTGCCGCTCGATCTCTCCTCTGTTTTGTTCATCACAACGGCAAATGTGCTCGACGCAATACCAGGCCCTTTGCGCGATCGAATGGAAGTAATCCGGATTCCCGGTTACACCGATGCAGAGAAACTCGCAATCGCGCAAAAATATCTTCTTCCGCGTCAACTCGAAGAACATGGAATTTCTACAGATCGGGCCCATGTTTCGAATGAAGCCATTCAACTATTGATCGATCGTTACACGAGAGAAGCCGGGGTTCGAGAGTTAGAACGACAAATCTCCGCCATCCTGAGGAAAGCCGCGCGTGAAATTGTCGAGGGGAAAAAGGGCAAGCTGCAAATCAACGCCGAGGAAATTCATCGCTATTTAGGAAGCGAGAAATTTCACCGCGATTTGGCGGAGAGAACTCAGCGCGCAGGAGTCTCAACGGGACTCGCTTGGACTCCAACTGGAGGTGAACTTCTTTTCTTCGAAGCGAGTGTAAGCCCTGGACGCGGTCATCTGGAACTTACAGGCAGTCTCGGGGAAGTGATGAAAGAATCCGCGAAAACGGCTTTGTCCTTTCTTCGCACGGAAGGAAAAAGCTTAGGGCTTTCGGCAGCAAAAATTCCTCAATCCGATATTCATCTTCACGTGCCTGCTGGAGCTATCCCCAAAGATGGTCCTTCGGCCGGAGTTGCCATTCTCGCGGCATTAGCTTCTGCCTTTTCTGGAAAACGAGTACGCAATGACATCGCAATGACGGGAGAAATTACTCTGCGTGGCCTGGTGCTCCCGGTCGGGGGAATCAAGGAAAAGGTCTTGGCAGCGGCGCGCGCGGGAGTCAAAGAAGTGTTTCTTCCTGAAAAAAACCGCTCTGATCTCGAAGAAGTTCCAAGCGAAGTAAAAAATAAACTTCAATTTCACTGGGTTTCTTCCATGGAAGACTTATTACGGGATTGCCTAATCGATTCAAAAGGAGTAAAGGGGATTTCCAGAAGTCAAAAGAAAGTGAAAAGGCGGTGAAATGGAATACAAACTTCACGTTTCTGCTTCCGACCCTGCTTTATCCTATAAGCTTCCTCCGCTTCTAGACGACCACCTCCCCCATCTGGATCGAATCACGTCAAAGTTTCCGGTTCGCTCTTTGATCGTTTCTGCAGATCGACATCAAGGAGCACGCTCTAGCGAAGTCAAACTTTCATTGGTTCTGGAAAATCAAGCGCTGACCTGCGTGGGCGATTCTCCGCATTTAGAATCCGCTGTTTCTCTTGCCTTTCGTAAATTGTCAAGGCAAGTCAGGATTCTCAAGGAACAGTTCCGCAAGAGTCGGTCTTATGGAAAAGTTCGAACTCAAAAAGAAACCGCTCCCACACAAAGAGAAATCGATCACTTAGCCTCGGAATTAGAAAAGAAGGTTTCTGAAAAAGACTTCCTCGGATTTCGAGATCGATTGACCGATTGCCTGCCCAGACTTGAACAATTCCTTCGTCGGGAATTGCGTTGTTGCGATGGAGCAGAAACACTCCCTAATCAAGAAGAACTCGCGCGAGATCTTGTCGAGGAAGCGCTATTGCATACCTACGAAAAATTTGAGGAAAGGCCCAATGGTGTGGATTTAGAGAAGTGGATTTTCAGACACGCATCGGAGCTCGTCGAAAGCTATGTCGCGAATGCCAAAGCCGAGTTTTCAGAAGAAGAAAACATTGATTTCGATTCCTTAACGGATAACGGACGAATTCAAAAAAGCCCCGAATTGTAAGGGCCCTTCTAAGAACCACTCGGCTCCGCTAGTATCCGCAGAATGAAAATCCTCATCATTGGAAGCGGGGCTCGCGAGCATGCCCTTTGTTGGAAAATCGCGCAGTCTCCTCTACTCACCAAGCTCTATTGCGCTCCGGGTAACGCAGGGATCGCAGAACAAGCCGAAATCGTTCCGATCGCGGCCAATGACCTGCCTGGATTGCTGCAATTCGCTCGTAAGGAACAGATCGATCTCACGATTGTTGGGCCTGAAGAACCACTTTGTCTTGGAATTGTCGATCTCTTCGAAAAAGAAAAACTAAAAATCTTTGGCCCAGATCAAAGAGCTGCAGAACTAGAAGGATCCAAGACATTCTGCAAAGAACTCCTACAACGCCACAAAATCCCTACGGCCGCCTTTCGCCGTTTTGAAAATAGCGCTCCTGCACTGTCTTATCTCGAATCCCTGGAATATCCAGTCGTGGTTAAAGCTTCTGGGCTAGCCGCCGGAAAAGGGGTGAGTGTTTGTGCGGATCTTCAAAGTGCTCGCAATGCAGTTCTCGATGCCATGGAAAAGAAGGTTTTTGGCAAAGCTGGGGAATCGATATTGATTGAAGAATTTCTCCGCGGCCAAGAAATGTCTCTGTTGATTTTGACTGACGGACAAACAGTCATTCCGCTAGAACCCGCGCAGGATTACAAAGCCGTACTCGATGGAGGAAAAGGACCCAATACCGGAGGTATGGGATCCATTTGCCCGCCGCCCACAGCAACCCCCCGTCTTTTGCGACAAATCGAATCTCAAATTGTCATTCCAACCATTCACGCACTCAACCGAGAAGGACGTCGTTTCCGCGGAGTTCTCTATGCCGGTTTAATGCTCTGCGAATCGGGTCCGAAAGTGCTCGAATTCAATGTTCGTTTTGGGGATCCAGAAACTCAAGCGTTAATGATGCGATTGCGTTCGGATCTTTTGCCGTATTTCTTGCATGCTGCCGAAGGAAAGCTCGACACTTTACAAGGGATCGAATGGGATCCACGTCCTTCGATCTGTGTGGTTGCAGCTTCGAAGGGTTATCCAGGCAATTATGAAAAGGGCAAAGTGATTTCTGGTTTGAATGAAGTCACGAGTTCCAAAGAACTTGCTGTTTTCCACGCGGGAACTACGCGCAAAGAAAAACAAATCGTAAGCGCTGGCGGTCGAGTACTCTCCGTAGCCGCTGTCGCAGACTCGATCCCGCTCGCCAGAGAAAAAGCCTATGAACAGCTTCGCAAAATTCAATTCGACGGAGTACATTGGCGCAGCGATATCGGACTTTGAAATGAAAAAAGCACAGGAAGCATTTTCTCATTACATTCGCAATCAGGGCCTCAAACTGACTCGCCAGCGCCAGGCCATTTTAGATTCCATCTTCGATGCCAGCGGACATTTCACGGCAGAAGAGCTCTATGACCGGATGAAAACGAGAGAGATTTACGCTGGGAAAGCGACGATTTATCGCACTTTAGAATTGCTGGCCAAAGGTGGCTTTCTCGAGGCTCACGATTTTGGAACGGGGACGGCTCATTACGAAAAGATCCTCGGCCGTGCCCATCATGACCACATGGTTTGCCTGCAATGTGGAAAGGTCATCGAGTTTCAATGTGAGGAAATTGAAGACCTGCAAGATGCCCAGGCAAAGAAACATCACTTCACGATCTTAGCTCACTCCCACAAGATTTTTGGACACTGCGAAGCCTGCGCAAAAAAAGCTTCTCGCTTAAGGATTTCCGGTTAGTCGTTTGTTGATTTTGCGAAAGATGACAATCGCGGTCTCCCGGTCTGCCAGGTAATGCTTTCGCGCAGTGACACGCACAACGGCATTCCCTTTTCCTTCCTCATCTGAACGCACGGTGACGGTGATTTCGGAACCTTTGACATCAGCTTTGATAGTTCGCCCTGCTCGGTTTTGAACCATTTCTAAGGTGAGATCATCGAGTACAGCTGCAGATGCATCGTAAACTTGATCCAGTCCGGCTTTGAATACGCCTTCGTAGGAATCTTCAGCAACATAGGCTTCGTGAACTAACACACCCGCTGCTGCACCGACTCCAATTGCCGCAACAATACAGCTCGAAAGTGATAGTCCTAGCCCCAGTGCGACACACGCTAGCAATTTGTGACTCTTCATATTCCTCCCAGGTCATTCATCAAAACCGCGCCGAACAATATCCGCCAACTCGTTCACCACTTGCTCAGAATCTACGCCCTCTGCTTCAATGCTTAACTTCGATCCCGATGGAGCTAAAAGAGTCATCACTTCGAGAATGCTCTTTCCATTTGCCTTGCGCTCTCCATGGTGAATCCAAACATTCGAACGGAATCGGTTCGCACAAACAACAAGCATTTGAGCAGGGCGTGCGTGCAGACCCTGTGAATTCACGATTTCGACTTCGCGAAGAGCCTTCAGTTGGAAGACATCTCCTTGAACAAGGCCACAATTTCAGCCTCGCTTTTTGCGGCGATGGCAAAGCTGCGGAAATCGGGATTTCGCCCAAGCCTCGCAATCCACTGCAATAGCTTCAAATGCTCTTCGTGATCTTCTTCCGGTCGGAGAATCAAAAAGGCGATTTTGACTTTTCCCCCGTCAATGGAACGGTAATCCACACCTTCCGGATGAATCCCGATCGCCGTGCAAACTGCTTTGAGCCCAGGAAGTTTGATATGCGGAATCGCAACACCGCCTCCGATTCCAGTGCTTCCCGATTGTTCTCTTTTTCGGAGCAGCTCAAGCGCTTTGCTAGCTTGTTTTTTGTTAATGGCTTTACCGGCCACCAAAACTTCTACGAGTTCTTCCAAGAGATCTTCTTTGTTCTTGGCTTGGAGTTTTGTGGCGACGAATTTTTCTTCGAATAATTCCCAGTAGTGCATGTTGGGGAAAGAATATCGCTAAAGAGCCGATTTCTCGCAAGACCCGGGGTTGTACTTCACTCGAAGCAAATACAAGCCTTGTGCAGGCGCTGTTGGGCCGGCTTTCGTTCGATTCCGCGATTTGAGGATTTCTCCGATTTTCTGAGCGGGCATTTTTCCTCGTCCCACTTCGATCAAACTACCCACCATGGTTCTCACCATGTGTTGGAGAAAGCCATCTCCTTCCACAAAAAAAAGAACGAGATCTTTGGAAGGAATTACTTTGAAAGAAGAAATCGTCCGCGATGTGTTTTTTTTCTTGTCCACACTGCTCGTGAAGGCCCGGAAATCGTGTTTCCCTAAGAAATGCGCCGCTCCGCTTCGCATTTTTTTGAGATCCAAGGGATAGGGTACCCAATGGAAATAGGCTCGACCGAGTGCTCGGGGAATTCGCGAAGCACAGACTGCATAAACATAGCGTTTGCGACGCGCTCCAAAACGCGCATGAAATTTGGCTGACACTTCTTGGCAACGACGAACGACAATGTCGCGAGGCAGATAAGAATTCAACGCACGTAGCATTTGTTCCGCGCTGAGTTTTGTGTTCGCTCGAAAATGTGCCGTTTGGCAAATGGCGTGAACTCCGGTATCCGTGCGCCCCGAACCATGAAGCACCGTTTTCTCCCCCGTCGCTCTCTCAATCGCTTCTTCTAATTTTTCCTGAATGCTGAGAAAACCCGCCTGTCTCTGCCAACCAAAGTAGGCAGAACCGTCATATTGAATTTCGAGAAGAAAGGAATGCACGCGCAGAGATTAACGAGCTGGTCTTAGCTCTGGAAGGACTTCCTGCGCCAAGAAGAAGGAATGTTGAGTTCGGTTCGGTATTTGGCAACAGTACGGCGCGCGACTTCGATGCCTTTTGCTTTGAGTCGCTCAACAATTTCTTCATCGCTCAACGGAGAAGCAGAATTTTCAGCCTGAATCATGTCGCGAATGATTTCACGTACGCCCACTCGAGAACTTTCCGTTTCTCCCTCGGTAGCGGCGCAGAAAAAATCGCGAAGTGGATAAATTCCCATCGGCGTTTGAACATATTTATTGGCCACTGCGCGAGAAACCGTACTGACATGCACACTTAGCTCTTGGGCAATATCTTTCATCATCAACGGACGAATCGCTCGAGCGCCCTGCTCCAAAAATTCCACCTGATGGCGGAAGACTAACTCTGCAATGCGATGCAAGGTTTGTCTTCGTTGATCAATCGAATCGATCAACCAGCGAGCCGAAGCCATTTTCTCTTTGAGATATTTTCTGACCTCACTTGGAGTTTCGCGATTCTGAGACATTTCTTCATAGCGTCTTTCCAAAGCCAAACGCGGCAGGAATTGATCCTCGACAGAAATCGCGACTTGCTCTTCTTCTTTTTGAATCATCAGATCGGGACGAATCACGGGCGCATCATTTTGCGCAAAACCCGAACCAGGTCTTGGATTGAGTTGGCGAATTCGAGCGAGTAATTCATCAAGTTGCTCTAAAGACAATCCCAATGACTGAGCAACCTTGGGCAAACGATTCTTTGAAATGTCTTCCAGGAATTCATGCAATAGACGATGAATCACCGCATGATTTACATCCTTGTGATCCACTTGCAATAAAAGAGATTCAATCGCACCGCGACCGCCGACTCCTTTGGGTTCCAAGCTCTGTAATTGTCGAATCGATTCGCGAACTTCTTCTAAAGTAAATTCGTTGCCTAACCCTTGAAGAATCTCCTCGTCGCTCGCGTTGAGATAGCCATTTTCGTCTACCGCTTCGACAAGATAGTACAAAGCCGCGCGCGATTTTTCGTTGATGGGCAATAAGGCGACCTGTTCTCTCAAGAAAGCCCGCAAGGTTTGACTAGGCGCAGGTGCATTGGCCATCCATTCTTGATGTCGATCGGAAGCTTCTTGATTGGCACGGCGAGATTCTCGCGTTCGCATCAACTCGCCGAGATTTTTTTCACTCGCAGGATTCTTGGCAGGGAGATCTTCCCCTTCTTCTTTGACTCGCAGGGTTTCGTTTTCGCTCAGTGCTTTTTGCAGCATGGCCTCCAATTCGAGATTGCTGCATTGAAGCACCTCGATGGACTGCAACATCTTTGGCAATATTGCCAGACGTTGTTCCTGCCGTTGAACGAATCCTTGTTCGATTTTCATTTGCAGATTTGGGGAGTGAAACCGTGAAACTGTTGACTCCTCCGCGGCTATTTTTCGGCGAAATGTGGGGATTTGCTGAAGGGTGAGTTAGGTAGGAATCTCGAAATTCATTCAAAAGGACGGCGTTTTTCCATTGCCTCGGTCAAAATGGCTCGATTGAGATAGCCAATAGAAGTGCCAGGAGGGGCTCCTCGGGAAAGGCGGGTAATCGCGACACCAGTCGGACGCAGTGCGCGCGCGACAAAAAGGGCAGTTCCGTCGCCTTCGAAATCCGAATCCGTGGCAAGAACCACCTCTCGAATCTTCTCTTTCTTCAATCTTGCGAGTAAAGGCTCAACCGTGAGCTGCTCAGGAGAGGATGCGTGGGCAGGATTGAGAGCTCCGCGAAGCACATGATAGAGTCCGTGATAGACACCTGCTTTTTCCATCGCTTCCACATCGCGAGGTTCTTCTACGACACAGAGCAAAGTTTTCTCGCGCTTTGGATCGGAGCAAATTTCACAAGGATCGGATTCACCGAGATAGAAACAAATCGAACAGGGTTTGGCGGATTCAACCGCCGTCTTCACCGTTGTAGAAAATTGCAGAGCTTCGCTTTGAGGAATCTCTAACAAATACATCGAAAGCCGCTCAGCGGTGCGCCGGCCAATTCCAGGGAATTTCTCAAATCTCTGGATCAGTTCTTCAACGGCTTTGGGATAGCTCACAAGAATGATTTAGAACATGCCTGGGAGATTCAATCCGCCGGTTAACTTATTCATCTCTTCTTGATGCAGTTCTTGTGCCTTTTTCAGTCCTGCAGAAACAGCAGCGACGATCAGATCTTCGAGCATCGAAACTTCTTTTGGATCGACAACTTCTGCGGAAAGTTTAACGGCAAGCAATTCCCCAACCCCATTTACATGTGCTTTCACCGCTCCCCCACCAGAACTACCTTCCACGATGCGATCTTTCATTCCTTCGCGAAGTTTTGCCAAGTCACGTTGCATTTTTTGAGCTTGCTTGAGCAAGCTTCCCATATCACCAAATCCACCATGTGCCATAACGTCTCTCTCTTTCTCTAACCGTCTATCAACTCTGCATCAAAGCTATCCATCGCCTTGCGAACCATCGGACTCGAATCTGTTTTGCCACTTGAGCTGGGCTTACTAGTCGCCGTATTTGCTGCTCCCATTTCCAACTGCAAATTGGCTTCTGCATTGCCTGAAACGGCTCTCAAAACACGTTCTACGGCTTCTAAATTCTTTTTGTCCTTTAACAAGAACATTTCTGAAGCATTTAGCCCCGTAAAACCCAGCTTCCAAGTATTCCCTTCCCAACCTAAGACTTTTGACTTCTGTCCTAAGAGATCCGCAAAACTGCGTCTTTCCTGTCTTAATTTTTCTAAACAGCTGGCCCAAAATCCCAAACCAGAACCGCTGCTGGGAGCGCTAACTGGCATTGGTTGTGGAGTAGAAACAACGTTTGCTCGCAATGGAGCAGCTTGTGGTTTTGCAGGAATCAATACAGGACCTTGTGATTCTGAGGGGGCAGAAGATTCCAACTTTTCCAATCGACTCAGAATTTCTTCCACTGGCAATTCTTCTTCAACTCGTGACATGCGCAAGAAAGCCAGCTCGATAATGGTTTGGGCGTTCTCTCCTAGGAATTGCAATTTCTCACGAGCAGAAACCGCAATCGTCAAAGCTTTCAATAATCGCTCTGAAGAAATCGCACCGAGCAAAGCTTCCAAACGTTTGGGATCGGAAAAACGAAGAGAAATACTTGTCGGTAAACTCTGACAAAGTTTCCACCAAAGCGAAGCGCGCAAGAATTCAATCGCTTGGCCCAGGAATTCACTTTCGTCGACTCCATTTCTAGAGCTGCTATCGAGTTCTTTGAGAATGGCAGACTGATCTCCTTGAAACACTTTCTCGAACAAACTGAGCAAGAGAGATTCTGGCGCAAGTCCGCGGACTTTTTCAAAATCTTCGAAACGAGGTTTGCGACCCGCAAAAGCAATCAACTGATCGAGCATGGTCAAGGAGTCACGCATTCCTCCTTGAGAGCTGCGAGCTAAAGCCAGCAAAAGCTCTTCACTCGCCTCAATTTTTTCTTTCTTGCAAATGGCGGCAAGCGCTTCAACGATTTGCTTCTCGTCTAAACGACGGAATTCAAAAAGCTGACAGCGGGAAACAATGGTCTCCGGCAACTTTCGCAACTCTGTCGTCGCAAAAATAAATTTCACATGCGCGGGAGGTTCTTCCAACACCTTGAGCAAGGCATCAAAAGCCGCAGCGGAAAGACGATGAACTTCGTCGACGATCAGAATTTTGTAGCGTGCACGTAAAGTTCCAAAGTGAATGGATTCGCGCAGATCGCGCACGTTTTCCACTTTGGAATAAGTCGCCGCATCGATTTCGAGCACATCCACATCGCGACCGGATTCGACTCCTTTGCAGATTTCACAACGTCCGCAAGGCTTGATCGTCGGGCCTTTTTCGCAATTGAGCGATTTGGCCAAGATGCGAGCCATCGAAGTTTTTCCAACACCACGTGGCCCAGCAAATAGAAAGGCTTGTCCTAATCGATCTTGTTCGATGGCATTGCCGAGAGCAGTAGCGGCTGAATCTTGACCGAACACTTCCTCAAAGCTTTGAGGGCGATATTTTCTCGCAAGAACAAGATAGCTCATGGTTGGTTCTAGTTTATTGCTCTTTCAACAACAGAAAAAAAACCGTGCGCCGCGCGTCGGGTCGCCTCACTCTCGCAGCTACAGAATTCCGACTCCATCCAGGCAACCCTACGGCGCATGGGACCGCATACTTATGGCTGCTCCGTTCCCGGCCTGACCAAATTCATATCGTTCCATCGCATAGGACCCAGACATCAACGCCGGAACTCTTTGACACATCAAAAGGAAACGACTCTCGGCACGGCATCACCCCCGCTAAAGCGGATTGCGGGTACAGGGTACCGCTAGTCCCCCGGCTGCACGGCGGGGAGGATTATAGCGATTGGGCAGACTTTTTGAATGGTGCCGAAGGAGGGACTTGAACCCACACTCTCTTGCGAGAACCAGATTTTGAGTCTGGCGCGTCTGCCAGTTCCGCCACTTCGGCACAAGGGGCAAAGAGCCTATCAAGAAGATTCAGGGAAAAGCAAGCTCTCTAAGCCATAGATCAAGCTTTTCAGCGCAGGCGCTTTGCGAATCGCGAGTAATACTCCTGGCATATAGGTCTCACGACTGGTCGCATCGTGGCGCAAAGTCAGCAATTGTCCTGCACCGCCAAAAAGAATTTCTTGATGTGCGAGCAATCCGGGCAATCGAACAGAATGCACAGGAATCTCGCCAATCCATCCTCCACGAGCCCCAGTCACACTTTCCTTACTGCGAATACCACTAGCATTGAGTTTTCTCTTGGCCTGAGCATTGAGTAGCTTTGCTGTTTGTTCTGCAGTACCGGAAGGAGCATCGGCTTTTTGATTGTGATGCAGCTCGATGATTTCGACGGAATCAAAATGACGAACTGCTTCAGCGGCAAAGCGATTGAGCAGAATCACTCCGATTGAAAAATTTGGTGCGAGAATTCCACCCACTTTTTTCTTTTGTGAGAGTTTCTGCAACTCTTCGATATTTTTCTGCGAAAACCCCGTCGTTCCAATGACAGGAGAAACACCTGCTTCCAAAATAGTTCGCGCATTTTCCATCGCCGAATCGGGATGAGTGAAATCGACAGCAACTTGGGCTTGGCTTTGCTTGAGTTCGGTTTTGAGATTGTCGTGACGATCACAGGCCGCGACGAGTACGAGATCATCCTGTCCCTCGAGAGCTTTCAATACAGCCTGCCCCATCTTGCCTTGGGCGCCGTTGACTAAAACACGAATCTTTTTCATGAGAGCACCGGCAAAGCAATGGAACGACGAGGGAAACGCAACAGCGCTAGCTCAATCAAGCGATCTAGCAATGCTGGGAAAGAAATGCCTGCGGCTGCGGCTGCTTTCGGAAGTAAAGATCTTTCCGTGAGTCCAGGAATTGTATTGATCTCGAGCACTGTAATCTTCTCCCCTTGAACAATCATGTCGACACGACTCATTCCATCGCAGCGCAAAGCCTGATGAGAGCGGCGAGCAAATTCTTGTATTTTGAGCACTGTCGCTGCACTGAGACTTTTTGGCGGACAAATTTCCAAGGCGCCATCCGCGGCATATTTTTCTTCGTAAGTAAAAAAGCTTTCTTTACGCGGCAAAATTTCTACCGGAGGAAGAGTTTGCAAAGCTCCATCCCAATTCCCTAAAACGGCGCAGGTCGTTTCGAGTCCCGGACAAAACTCTTCGATGAGAATTTGTGGGCCGAAGGAAAGAGCCTGCTCAATCGCAGCACTTAATTCGCTTTCGTTTTCCGCACGACAAACTCCCACACTAGAACCATTCGCAGCGGGTTTCACAAACCAAGGCTCAGATACTTTCCCTTGTAGTTTTTTCTTCACACCAACGAGTCCGTCCTTTTCCCAATCAGCACCATGCAGCGCAATCCCATTTGGAGTTGGAATTCCTTCCTGGCGAAGCAACGCCAAGGTCAAAACCTTATCCATAGCCAACGCCGAGCTCATCACGCGAGAACCTACATAAGCGATGTGATGGAGTTCCAGCATGCCCTGTACGGTGCCGTCTTCTCCAAAATTGCCATGCAAGGCAGGGAACACAACATCGACTTTCATCATTTGCAACATGTCGATGGCCCGGCCTGGAGAAATCCAACCTTCTAAATCTTCTGGATTTTGAGAAAGAGATCCTGGCTTTTGAAAAGCCCAAAGTCCTTCGGCATTGATGCTAATTCCCAAAGCATCGTATTTCGTAGGGTCCAATTGCGAGAGCACCTGCATTCCAGAACGCAGAGAAACTTCTCGTTCTCGGGACTCTCCCCCCATCAGTACTGCGACTCGTAATTTTCCACGCATTGAAAGGACTAATCTAAACCGAGTCTCAGCATTTGTAACTGTGCCGATTCCAAACTGTCGATTCCCATTGCGTTTTTGATTGGAGCAAATTCGTCTCTGGAAGTTTCCATCACGAGAGTACGTTCAGCATGTGGAAGCAAATCGAAAATGAATTTCTCTGATTTAATTCCCTGCATCGAAACCAATTTTTTGTGTCGATCGAGAGCCTGCACCGTCTTCTCCGCTTTATGCCACGGAAGAGTCAGATTTTTCTTCGTGAGATCCTCGAGCCACGGTAAATCAAAAAGATGAATGGCAATCGAACCTGCATCAAAACGCAAAGAGCCATCGGGATTCCGAGCATGGCGTAGCTCTGGAGGCAATTCGCTGTACTCAACCATCTGCAATCGATTTCCCGATTGGCAAACAATGCCTAATTTTTCATTGGGATCTGTTTTACGAACGATTTTGAGCGAGTAACAAGATTTCGACTGAGCATGTAAACCCAGAAACAGCGGATCGGCAATGTGAGCCAAAGGATTGTCCACCTGGAAATAATAGAAAGTGCTGATTCCCCGTCGCTGCGCGTCTTCTAAAATTCCTTCGCGATTCAGAGCTTCGAACAGTCCGCCGTGACCATCAGGGTTTTCCAAAGGCTTGCCTGATTCCCCCAACAAAACCGTTCCCTGAGTATCCACTGTCGTTGCATTTCCCTGTTGAAAAAATCGAGTGTCGTTTTTGGGGAGGCCAAAATAGGAATGCTTTTCAAAAGAATCGACGGTCTCTCGATGCGTCGCCGCACTAGTCATCAAATAGAAAGGCGGAACTTTTCCAAATCGCTCTCCCAAACGACGAATCCCCTCGGCATGGCGTTGGAATAGGGATTTTCCAAGTACTTCTAGAGTGCCTTTGGGTTGATTGATACCTAAGCGAGTTCCTTGTCCCCCCGCAACTAATAGGCAAGCCACCTTTCCTTCACGAAGCATTTGCTCGCCAACTCGCGAAGGGACTTTGCTGTCAGCGCTAGACGAAAAGGAGAGCTTGACGATTTCTGGTGGAGAAAAAGAAGCTTCCTTCA
>CAZMYG010000051.1:0-16738 GCA_964570465.1 uncultured Planctomycetales bacterium | reverse complement strand
GCTAGGCGTGATGAGAGAAATGCATCGATGGGGCGCGCATGCCATGGTGATCACCGTTTGGCTGCATATGTATCGCGTCTTCCTTACTGGCTCTTATAAACCTCCGCGCGAGTTCAATTGGAATGTCGGGGTGATTTTGCTGACCATGACCTTGATGCTTTCCTTTACAGGATATCTTCTTCCTTGGGATCAGTTGGCGGTTTGGGCAGTTACAGTCGGATCGAATATGGCTCGAGCGACGCCATTTATAGGAAGTGAAGGGCCGGGTTCCACTTTATTGAACTTAGGAGGAATTCAGTTCATCCATGCGGGAGACGATGCGCGATTTGGACTTCTCGCCGGAAGATTTGTCGGTGAAGCCTCCTTGTTGCGCTTCTACGTATTGCACTGTGTTGCCATTCCTCTAGGGGCTGCATTATTGATGGCAATTCATTTTTGGCGTGTGAGAAAAGACGGCGGAATTTCAGGACCATTGTAAAAATGAATTTCCTGTTTTTTGCTTCGGGCGGCGGTTTTGGCGAAGGGATTAAGAATTGGATTGACCAGTTGGTCTCTCCCAATCCCACAATGGTTTTTGTTATTGCAACCATTGTGTTGTTGCTCTTTGTCTGGTTTCGAAAAACTCTTACAGGCACAGTAGCGGGTTGGATATTGCTGATTGCTGCTATTCTGGCTTTAGCCTTTGCCCTCACGGATCCAAATTTTCGACGAAATATTCTGATCCCGGATAATGTGCCTATCATTGGCATGGTGTTCTTGGTTGGATTTTTCACCTGGCTCGGAATGCGTCGCGCGGTTGAAAACGATGAGTTAACTGCTCAAGGCAAGCCCTCCTTTGAAGCCTCTGAATCCAAGCAGAAAATTTTCGTTTGGCCAGATCTTGTCTATACCGAATTGATTTGCATGGTGCTTTGCACGGTGCTTTTGACGGTATGGTCTTTGGTTCTGAAGGCTCCGATCGAGGAGCCAGCCTCTCCTTCTAAAACTCCCAATCCTTCCAAGGCTCCCTGGTATTTTTTGGGCCTTCAGGAAGATCTGATTTATTACGATCCCTGGATTGCGGGAGTGTTGTTGCCAGGCTTCATCATTATTGGATTGATGGCCATTCCTTATCTCGATCGCAATCCAAAGGGAAATGGCTATTACACCTATGCAGAACGTCCGTTCGCGTGGTGGTTTTTTGCTGTGGGATTTCTACTGCTTTGGTTGGTGCCGATTTTCATCATGACTTTCTTGCGTGGTCCAAATCAATCCATCTTTGGGCCATTCGAAGCATGGGATTTGCACAAGGTTCCTCCTGCAGTGAACGCGGACTTAGCAGACTTTTTCTGGATCAATTTGCTCAACCGGCCTGGAGGTAAGCCGGAGGCTTGGTATATCCGCGAGTTACCAGGATTTTTGTTGGTAGGCGCTTATTTTGTGATCCTGCCAGCTTTGCTCGCGAAGACAGTTTTTAAAAAGATTTCGCAGAACTTAGGAGCGATCCGCTACGGCATTTTTGTATTCCTTTTACTTTGTATGGTCGCCTTGCCGATCAAGATGCTCTTGAGATGGACCGTGAACTTGAAGTATTTTGTTTCGATCCCTGAGGCCTTTTTCAATATATAGGAGATTCACTTGGGAAACGCAGGCGCCGATCCGGGTGATACCCATTATCCGATTGTCAAACTGAATCGCTGGTTTGCGATTTCAAGCATTCTGTTTTTGATTTCCGTCGTTTGGATGGTTCTTGCAGACTGGAATCGAGAATGGAAGCAATGGCAACGCCAGTACCAGAGCTTGGAAGCGAATTTCACGGAAGCAAAACTCAATGAATATTCCAGCCCTGAAAAGGTGAAAGAGTTAACCGCCGCGAACGAGGCCTTTACAAAAGCGCAGGCCGGTCTCGAAACAAAGAGAGGCGAAATCGCGACGGTTACGGAAGAGCTCACACGCAAGAAATCAGATCTCTATAACGCCGATCAACATCAACGGCGAATGAAGGCCGATCTCGACTGGGTGAAATACTTGGTTGAAGAAGATCGAATTCACAATCCTGGGAATCCCAATGCTCGCCAAGAAGAAGTGACAGCGGCCTATGCGCTGGTCGATGAGGCGGCACGGAATTTTAAGCAAGCCGAAGTTGCTTTGGGTGAAGTCGATAGAAAGCTGAAAAGTTTAAAATCTGAAAAGAATCAAGCGGAAGCCAATTTGACTTCGGCAACCTTGGAGCGTGATCGTCTTGCAAAGAACCTGGAATTGATCCGACCAAAAACCGCTGAAGGAAAAATCACCAAATTGATTCGAGATATGCCGGGTTTGGATTTCTTGGCGCCGTCTCTTACGGTCAATAAAGTCGTTCTCGACAATCTCTTTTTCGATTTGAAATTCCCCGGTGCGAAAAAACGCCGTGTGGACATGTGCATTACCTGCCATGTGCCCATCGATAAATTAGATTCGCAGTGGGCAGAGCAAGCGAATCCGATGAAGAGCCATCCGCGAATGGATCTTTATCTCTCAGATTCTTCCCCACATCCGATGAAGGATTTCGGTTGCACGATTTGCCATAACGGAAGTGGAGAAACTGTTTCCTTTGTTCACGCAGACCATGCTCCACGCGATGAGAAACAAAAGACGGAATGGCAAGAGAAACATCATTGGCACAAGATGCATCACTGGGAGCTCCCGATGTATCCGCTCCAGTACACCGAGGCCTCTTGTTATCAATGTCACTCCGGACATATGGAGTTGTTGAAGGAAGATGCGCCACGACTTTATGAAGCTTCTAAGTTAGTGGAGCAGGCAGGTTGTTATGGCTGCCATAAAATTCAACAAGGCCCTTGGAAAGATTTGCGTAAGGTCGGCCCCAATCTGAAGAAGATCAAATCTAAGGTTAGTCCTGAATGGGCCTATGCGTGGGTGATAAATCCTACCGATTTTCGCCCAAGTACTTGGATGCCGCAGATTTTTCATCTCTCGAACGCAACAGATCCAGCGCGCGCGCATTTAAAAATCAAAGAACGTGAAGATGTCGCGGTTCATGCCATTCTGAGCTACCTCTGGAAACACTCAGAGGGTTTTGAAGCTCCACCACCTCCTGTTGTGGGCAATGTAGAAAAAGGTAAAGAGACGATTTCTCTCGTAGGCTGTCTTGCTTGTCATCAAGTAGATGGTGTAAATCAAGCAAACGACTGGAATGATTTTGGGCCGGATCTTAGTGGAATTGGTTCTAAGCTCTCGCAGAATTGGCTCTACGCTTGGGTCAAAAATCCCAAAGCCTATTTCCCGGAAACCAAAATGCCCGATCTTCGCTTGAGTGATCAAGAAGCAGCGGATATTGCGGCCTATCTCGCGAGTTTGAAAAAGGCCGATTGGAATCCGACTCAGCCGAAACTGGATACAGATTTATTAAAAGTAGTCGCGAACGAATTCATAACGGCTTCTGTTGCGCCTTCCGACGAAGAAAAAGCACTCAAAGCCGCGCTAACAAACAAAACCGAAAAAGAATCGGACTTGCTTCAATATGTTGGGCGCAAATACATCGCTCGACAAGGTTGCTTTGGTTGCCATGAAATTTCTGGCTTCGAAAAAGAAAGTGCGATTGGAACCGAGCTCAGCGAGTGGGGATCGAAAAATCTTGACACTCTCGATTTTGGACTATTCTTAAATGAAGGCATGGGCGAGAAGCGTATGCCGAAGAATCGCCAGCAATGGGCACATCGAAAAATTCTCGATCCTAGAGTTTTTGATGAAGGCAAGATCAAACAACCTGATGAACTCTTGCGCATGCCAAAATTCCGTTTCACTCCAGAGCAGGCGGAACTCGTAACGACTTTCCTTACAGGATTGTTAAAACCAGAAATTCCTCCTCAAGCGATGCCACATCTTAGCGATCGAAAGAAAACTCTTGCGGATGGAGCCTTCTTGATTCGACAGAATAACTGTCAGTCTTGTCACGTTTTTGATTACGAGAAAGTCACTTTCAAACATCCGATTGACGGACTTGTCAGTGTTCGTGGAGCTTATCGTTACGATGAGGATGAAGAATCTCACTGGGTTCAATTGCGTGAACCTGCACCAAGTTTTGCTGCAGACGAAAGATCGGAAGTCGGCAGTTTCGTTAGTTTTGAAAAAGATGCCTTGGTTTCAAAAACGTCGCGCAATGGCGGGGGGCTTTTTGAGTCTTTAGAAAAACAAGCATCAGTGGGTTATTCTTTGTCTAGTTCCGATCCAAATCAGCCTTTGCTACGGCAATTTACCGGTGTGGAACTTGAACCCTTTGCTCCGCCTAGCCTGGTTGGAGAGGGACAACGAGTACAGTCGGATTGGCTTTATGAATTCTTGAAAAAGCCGTACACCATTCGCCCAGCAGTTCGAACCAAAATGCCGACTTTTGGTTTCTCTGATCGGGATGCTTCAACAATTTCACAGTGGTTTGTCCGTCGTGAAGAAGAAAAATATCCTGCGGATTTCACGCGTTCTTTCCGAAGCTTTTTGAAGATGAGTCGACTTGACTTTGCCAAGGAAGCAAATTTAGGCAAGAGAGGGGCAGAGGCTTTAGAGTTAATGGAGCGTTTAGAATCTGGAGGGCGAGTCGGTGAAGATATTTTTCCTAAGATTTTGAAATTTGCCGAAGCGAAGAACTTCCGTTACGACGCTGCACCGGGCCTTCCTTTTGAAGTGGTTCGAGAAAGAAGCGACGAGTATCGTCGAGAGAAGAATCAAAAAGTCCGAGACTATTTCTTAAAGGCGAGAGATTTGGTCAATTTGGCAGAAGCGGGTGCTTGTTATAACTGTCACCTTAAGAATGGAGTCTCTCCACCCGATCCTTTTACGGCAGCTCCGGATCTCTCGACGATGCCAGAAAGAATGAGGCCAGATTGGTTGCGTCGCTGGTTGATGAATCCGTCAGCTGTGCTACCAAATACGAAGATGCCACTTCCTGCCGTGAAGTCAGGAACGGCGGAGACCATTTTTCCCGGCTCATTTGAAGATCGAGTCGAGGCGATGAAAGATTACCTGATGAATTTTGAACGTGTTCCGGCTCATACCGGAAGTACACAATAGGAGAAAAAATGAAGATGAATATCAATATGTCGGCAGCAGCCTTTTTGGCTTTTTCTAGCGTCGCGTTGGCTGGTGGGGGAGTGAAAGGGAAAATTGTTTTCGGAGGAGCCACTGTTCCAACAGTTGTAGATCTTTCGGGCCAAATCAAAGGACATCAGGATGCAGATATCTGTACTAGCCCCAAGATGAAGGCAGAAGACATGGTTGTGGATCCCGCGACCAAGGGCATTCAGTGGGCCTTTGTTTCGATTGAGAAGGTTACTGGTGGCAAAACTCTACAAGTTCCCGCTGAGCCTATTGTCTCCGATCAAAAATCCTGCCATTTTGAGCCACATATCTTGGTTGTTCCTAAGGGAGCAAAAGTACAGCTCAAAAACAGCGATACCAAATTGCACAACACACACTCTTGGTCTCAGAAGAATCCCGCTTTTAACGAAGGAATCCCTGCCGGGAATTCAATTACCAAAGAATTCAAGGAAGTGGAGAAGGTCAAGCTAACTTGCGACGTTCACCCTTGGATGAAGGGCTATATCGTAGTCACGGATACTCCATATTATGCGGTGACTGGAACGGATGGCTCTTACGAGATTGCGGATCTCCCTGCTGGTAAATACACGGTTAAGGTTTGGCATGAAACTTTTGGTAATACCAAGCAAGAAATCGAAGTGAAAGACGGAGCAACGGTAGAACAGAATGTCACGATGACTCCGAAGGCGGGCGGTTAGTTAGAACGCTTTAAGATTAATTCAATAAACAGGCGAGCGAAGCTCGCCTGTTTTGTTTTAACGATTACCACTTCAGATACTCGCGCATCACCCAATTCTGCAGAGCGTGCTCACCGTTCGAGAGAACCGTTTCTAACACTCCAACATCCTTACTATCCGCGGCGATAGAGAGCTGCTGAGCAAATTCTTTGCTGAAAGGTCCTGGTAACTCTTGCATTTTGTTCGCAAAATTCTTCGCCACGGTAAAGACATTCTTATTTTTGATCTGTCCTCGCAGTTGTTTGATTTGATCGCGCACTTGTGCCCAAGCTTTACTGCTTGGACCAGACAGAGCTTTCTTCCAGGTGTTGCGCAGAGAGCTAGCCAAGCTCTTATCTGATATTGCAGCCCAATCAATGAACACTTCGAGTGCCGGTTCTCTTTCCATACGCCCTAATAATTGCGCCAGGGTTTCAGGAGCGTCCAGGGCGCTGTGCAAGCTGGCATAACGCTGCTGTGCCGCATCAATCATAGGATCGAAATTCCCCTCAAATTGATTGGATTCCTTAAGCAAGGGCAATAGCTGTGCAAGATTCCCTTCCTTGAGCCATCGCTCTCCTTCAGTTTTCCATTTTGCTTTCCAAGCCAACCTTTCCCGAAGCTTGCGTTGTGCGACAAATTGATCCATCGGATCATCGATGTAGCTTTTGTCCCCCTCTTTCCAGGGAAAACCAGCGCGGAATCCTGGATCACCTTCCCAAATCACTTTGTGATTGATGTCGAGTAAAAGAATTCTCGGCAATTGAAACTTTTCAATCGCATACATGGTGAAGCTTTCGCCAAACTTCGACAAGATTCGATCGTCGATGCCAATCGAACCTGGGAATTGGTGTTCCTTTAGATATTCCGCTACTTTCTTAGCATCTTGGAAAGAAACAACGGAGATGATGTTGAGTCCAATATCCTCCCATTTTTTCTGAAAGTATTTCAACCACTCTTCAAGAGGAATCGAATCGTTTTGATTCATACTCCAAAACACGAGCAAAGTGGGAACAGGGCCTTGTTCGTCCCAACTCTTTCGAGGTTCTTGAATCCACGTTTTGATTTTGAGCCAAGGCGGAACCTGATCGAGCCAACTTCCCGTGATATTGTCGCCCTGAGTTGGGGCGAGCTTTTCCATTTTGAGTTTTCTTTCGATCCAAGCTGCTGGGTCGCGAGCATTGCGACTGAGATAGCGAATATTGCGGAACATGGCAGAGCCAGGTCCAACAATCAAACCAAAGCCTCCTCGCAACACATCCAGATTTCCAAAGTCCTGAGTGATAATCAGTTCTCCGTCAAACCAGACATCAACCAAACTGCCAGTGACATCGAGTCGCATGCGATGCCAACTCTCGACGGCGGTGCCCGCATTGTTCGCAGCAGGGGACGATGCGTTTACCGCGCTGACAGAATGGACCGGGTTGTGTCTCCAGATTCTGTAATTATCGCTCGAATAAAAAGTAGTCAGATCAACAAAAGCTCCTCGCTCTGGAGTTTTCCCATCCTTCGAAGCGAATCGACCTGGGTGAAGAATAAGGGCGTGAAAATTGGAACTGCCCTTATTTCCAAACACCATGCCGCAAAAAGCGATTTTCCCTTTTCCGGCGAACAGCTCCGTTTCCATCGAAAAGTCACCGGAAGTCACTGTATCCAAAGTCAAAAAGCGGTACTCGAACTTGTCTTCCGCGTACTCGCCGTGTTTGGCATACAGAATTTCTTTTTGCGCTGCAAATACTTCTGCAGCGCTGGCCGACCAGCCAGCAAGATTTTTTTCGTTGTAAGCAAGTTGCCACAGATGCAGAGTTTTTTGGGATTGGCGAACACCCTCTTCATAGATATCAAAAATTCCTGGGATGTTGAAAGCGCTTCCCATTCTCCAGCTCGTATCCATGGCCATGAGGGGGAATCCGCTCGAGAGATAGCGATGAGCCATATTTTTTGATGCGGCCCAGAGTTCGTCGTGGATTTCTTGCAATGCTTGCGTTTGTGTATCCCATTTAGCGAGCAGGTTGTCTACTTTGCGTAATGCTTTTTCATCCACAGGTTTTTTCGATTCGATGAGCTGTGCCGCTAGTAAGGCGAGCTTGCAGGCACGATCTGGATTTTTGAATTCCCCTTCGAGCAATTCCGCGAAATCGAGCAGAATTTCTGGATCTTGTGGGTTGGCAACAATTCCTTTTTCGAAATGCTCTTTTGCATCTTTCCAATCCTTGCGAGCCTTCGCATGTCTCGCCCAACGCAGATAGGGGCGTTCGACTTTTACTTTGCCGGTTTGCTCGTCGCGAAGTTTCGTGAGCCAGTCTTTCCATACTTCATTAAGCTCATCGATGGTTTTTGGAAGTCGGATGGCATCGGGATGTTTAGAAAAATCAACTCCGCGAGTGCGTGGGGTTGGGTTTGCTAACACCACTTCTTCGAAATTGGAAACCGCACCTTCGCCCACACGGCCGCCCGAGCTATTGATGAATTCTCGAAAGGAATTTCGATAGACAAATCGCCCATCAACCGGGTCTTGATAGTTGTAGAGGAAATAAACCACTCCCCAAGTTGGTGCATACCAGGGTGGACCCCATTCATATTTATTCTCCATTACAATGCGAAATGTGGGCGCCTTCGGCGGATCGGATTCGGCCGTGTCGTCTTCGATGCCGTCCTTATGATCTTTCATCCAGCCTTTGGACATGCGCTCCACAAGCGGAAAAAGTCGGTGATTGGCCGGCAAATTCATCAACACCGTGCCGTTGGCAAGAATGCGAGTGCCTTCGAAGAAGGAAGCCAGTCCTTCATTGAGCCAACCCGAGGCCGAAGTCGCGAGCGAGACAAATTGATGTGCCGCTTCATGAAACAAAGTCCCGACCATGCCTTCGAATCCGCCTCGATCGATATAACACTCCACGGAGTCCCCGGTGAAATGACCGCCAGACCATTTCACCGGCGGACCTTTGCCGAGTTTCAAATACTCTTCGCGGCTCTTGAAAATGTGTAGATCAATCCGACCCACACTTTTGCCGTCTTCTGCGGTTCCGTAGTTGAAAAACTCTCGATAGAACGCATTCATTTGTTCCATCGCTTCTCCGGCACGGACCAACACTTCATAGCCGGCATTGGTGTAAGTGATGTAATGTTCGCGTTCGAGCTTGGCGCGTTCCTTCCAGCTCTCGTGTTTCTGATCGTGCTTGCGAATCCATTCTTCAGAAACATCGGCAAGCAAATCGACCGGTTTAGCGGTTTCCGCAAGACTGGGATCGGGGGCAGCGGAAATGCGTTCAATCGCCGCAGCGCTGTCGGCTCGCTCTGGATCGAGAGCAAGAATTTCCTGATGAATGCGAATTGCTGAGTGAGCGCGCCGCTCCTTTTCGTATTTCTCTGCAATGGGCAAAAGTTTCGCGATGAAAATTTCGCTCAACCCCAAAGTATCTTTCGCGAAAGGATCGACCTCTTCTAATTGTTTGCGCAGGGTCTGAATTTCTTCCTTAGCTGCTTTTTGTGAAATCGAAAGTCGCAACAGAGTGTGTAAGGAGAAAACCCACTCATCTCGATCTTGAGCGAGTTTTGCCCAGCGCGCCCGCAGTGCCCAGGCCTCTCTAGAGCGACTGTCTCTCTCTAAGGCGCGATCGATCGAAGGTTTTGCTTCAGCTGGCAGGTTTTCGTCAAGGGACTTAGCAGCGGCGTTCAAAGCATCTTGGAAAGGGGAAGATTCCTCGACGCTAGGAAAGGAAGAAAGCAGGAAAGTGAAAAGTAACTTCGAGAAATTCATGGCCTATTCCTTGTCTTGAGAATAAAGAAAGCAACAGCTAGTTGCCGATCTATTCCGCATCATTTGATCCCGCATCGTGATCTAGCATCCTAGGCGTTTGGGCGTACGCATATAAGAATTCATATAAGGAAATCGCATGAGAAGGAAAAATTTTCTCACTGTTTCAGCTCTCGTATTTTTTCTCAGTTCACTTGTCAGCGCTACAACTGTTTTGCGGCTTTCTTTGATCGAGACAGTCGATGGCGCAGAAGCGATTGTAGATGGGAGGGTGTTGGCTACCGAGCCGATTGTCAATGAATCCGGAATGATTTGTACGAGAGTTACTTTGCGAGTGAATCAATATCTCAAAGGAAGCGGCTCTGATCGCTACACCTTTGTGATTCCAGGGGGAGAAGTGAATGGTCTTGCCCGAACGATTCCAGGTTTTCCGCGGTTTCGTCCCGGAGAAGACAGCATTTTGTTTCTGACTGCTCAAAGTGGCAAAGGTTTGCGTATGCCTGTGGGACTTGCCCAAGGGAAATATCACGTCGCTGTCGATGCGGTGACTGGACGCAAGACAGTAAAGCGATCTGCGATGGGGGATTTGCGTTTTATCTCAGCTCAAACCGGAGAACCCGCGCAAGCACCGCAATCAACGACAGAAGACTATGAAACCTTTTGTGCACGAGTGAAACAAATCGCAAGGAGGGTGCGCTAATGAAGCGAGTTTTCTTTTTCCTTGCGGTGTTTTGTTTGATTTGCTTGCCAGCGAAAACTTATGTTCGAATCACAAACACTAGCATCACCTTGGCCTGGGCTTCCGCTGCCTGGACTGGTGGCTTGGACTATGTGATTGGCAGTTCTAAAACAGGTGGAGAGACCGTTTCCGATGCGGAGAAAACGGCTTTGCGCCTATGCTTTTCCACTTGGGAAGACGATGACGGATCTTTGATCGATTTCACAGAAAGCACGAACTCAGCTCAACAGGCACTCACGACAATCGACGATGGCGATGACGGTCCAAACGGACTGAATCAGGTGGTTTTTGATTCTGATTTTTCCTATTTCTCGATTGGAAGCGGCGTGGTTGCAGTCACCTTGCCATTCTTTGTCCCTTCGACAGGGCAAATTGTTGAGGCAGATATCCTGCTCAATTCCGGACAATATACTTTTAGCTCCCAATCGACAGTGATTAATGGACAACTCGATATTCAAGACGTGATCACTCATGAAGTCGGGCACTTTATTGGTATCGATCACACACCCATTGGCGCTGCCACGATGTTTCCCTATGTCAACTATGCCGAACATGCCAAGCGTTCGCTTTCTGCCGACGATATTGCGGCTGCTGCGATTATTCGTCCTCCTTCGAGTTCGAGCTTAGGCAATATCTCCGGAACCATTTTTCATTCCGATGGCACAACGCCGGTGAGTCGTCCTCATGTTGTTGCCCTCGATAGTAACGGGAACGTGTCGAGCGCAATTTATGGAGCAACCAATGGGAGCTACACACTCACAGGTTTGGCTGCAGGGAACTATACGGTCTATGCGACTCCTTTCTTTGGAGTCGTGATAAGCGACAATTTAAACGACGATGACGTTTTTGAGAGTTCAACAGACAACGATTTTTCGATGACTTTTCATGGTGGAAACGCCAGCCCGACTGCAGTTGTTGTTACTGCTGGAGCGACGACAAGTTCAACCAATGTGACTTGCAATGATCCCTTTACCAGCCTTGGGGAATTTGACGGCCCCATTTCCGACCCTTATCAAGTCAATCGAAGTAGTAGCACTAGTTCTGTGACCTTATCGGGCAGCGGTTTTACTAGTGCGAGTTTGGAAATTTCAAATCCCGGTAGCGCAGACGTGACGGCATCAAGCACTTCCGTTGGAGCCTCCTCAGTTACTTTCACGGCAAATGCGACGATTAGCGCGGCTTTGGGTATGCGTGATGTTCGCTTGAAAGAATCTGGGACTGAAAAACGAATTGTCTATCCCGGCATTCTGGAAGTTCTTGCACCGACACCGAGTATTTCCAATGTCAGTCCTACTGTAGGAACCAAGGATGGCGGTACGACAGTGACAATTAGCGGAGCTAATTTTTCTGGTACGACTACAACTCTCAAAGTGATTTTCGGTGATGTGTTGGGAACCGTAACCGCTGTTTCCAATGGCAGCATTACAGTGACCTCTCCTGAACACGACGCGGAAGTTGTAGATATTGGAGTGATCAACGCCGATGGGCAGGGCGCGTTAAGCGCAGATGCCTTTACTTACAACCCAACCGTTTCTGCAGTATTTCCTGATGTCGTCAGCGACAGTGGCGGAAGCACGGTGATTTTGACCGGTGCTGGATTTGCTTCCGGAGCAACGGTGACTATCGAAGGCACATCTGCCACTAGTGTCAGCGTTGTCAGCGCTACGAAAATTACTTTCTCTGCTCCTGTGAAAACGGCAGGCAGTGATTACGACATTGTTGTTACAAACACGGATGGTGGAACAGTAACTGTCACGGACGGTCTGAGCTATGTCTCACTTCCTGATCCCACAGTGACGGCAGTGTCGACGGATACCTTTTCCACTCGCGGCGGTACTCGAGTGACGATTACCGGAACCAATTTCGTCGACGGAGCGGCGGTGATTTTTGGAGTAAACGAAGATACAGGTTCGGGAGGAACTGCGGCAACAGTAGTGACTTTTCAGTCTGCGACTTCTTTGCTCGTCACCGCGCCGGCAGTTTCTGCGGGTGCGGTTCATATCAAAGTAGCCAATCCCAACGGTCAGTCCGCGATTCTTTCTTCTGCTGGAACTTATATCGTTCCTAGCAGCGGAGGAGGTGGTTGTTTCGGAGTCACTTCCAATCTCCCTATTCCTCCTGCGGATAAATTGGGGAATCTCCTGCCATTCCTTTTACTTTTCTTTTTCTTGTCTCGTTGGCGTTCTCGTAAACTCGCCTTGTGAAGCAAGCACAAGAAATTATTCTGCGACCGGCTCCTAAGCATGGAGTTGCGCCGGAGGATTTTTACACGAGCACTCCTCATCGCACTCGGGTGTTTCATCGAGGACGCTGGATCGAGCTAGAAGACCTTCGTATGGATGCGGCGATTGTCGTTCGCGGGAATCGCGCTCGCTGTGTGAAAATGCGCGATCTGCGCCGAGGTGATCCCGTGATCTGTGGTTTTAGGGGAATTGAAGTGTTTCCGCCTCAACGCGACACGGTCAAAGCGGATTTCTCCTTCATGTCGAATGAAGTTTCTTCAGAGCGCGATGTATCTGGTCGGATCGCCGAAATTGCCGACGCCTTTCGTGCTGTTCGCAAACGAAAAGGAAAAATCGTTGTCGTTGCAGGTCCTGTCGTCATTCACACCGGCGGCGATGCCGCAATGGCTCGATTGATTCGTAAAGGCTGGATCGATGCCGTTCTCGCAGGCAATGCGCTAGGCGCCCATGATTTAGAACTCGCCATGTTTGGCAGTTCTTTGGGAGTGGATTCGAAAACGGGAAAACCTCTCACTCACGGACATCAAAATCATTTACGTGCGATCAATGCGGCGCGCGCGGCGGGTTCTATAGCTGCACTTGTGAAACAAAAGAAACTGCGCTCCGGCATTTTCTTTGAATTGATCAAAAACAAAGTCCCCTTTTCCTTGGCAGGTTCTATTCGTGACGACGGACCACTTCCAGAAACGAAAATGGATTTGATCGAAGCCCAAGACGAGTACGCAAAACTTCTTCGCGGCGCCGATCTCGTCTTGATTCTCTCTTCTATGCTGCATGGAATTGGGGTTGGCAATATGATCCCTTCTCGCGTGCAGACCATTTGTGTTGATATCAATCCTGCTGTTGTGACCAAACTCGCCGATCGCGGCAGTGCCCAGACTATGGGACTTGTCACGGATGTCGGACTCTTTTTGCGCCAGCTCGCCGATTGTTTGTAACTGCTCATGAGTTCGAAAGAACAACTCGAATCGATTTTCAAGACGGCCATTCATTTCGCAGATCCCGCTGAACTTCTCCAAGAAAGGTTGAAGAAAATTCCGCAGGGGAAAAGCTTGTTTGTCGTTGGCGCTGGTAAGGCAGTCGCTCCGATGGCTGCAAAAATGGAAGAATTTTTCCTCGATCGAATCCAGGCAGGCGTTGTGGTGACGAAGGACGGGTATGGGTTGGCTCTACAAAAAATCGAATGTTTAGAAGCAGGGCATCCAAATCCCGATTCGCGCAGTGAAAAAGGGGGAAAACGAGTTTTAGAAATTCTGCAGAACTTGAAATCAGACGATGTCGTTGTCGCGCTGATTTCTGGGGGCGCTTCCTCTTTATGGGCTTTGCCCAAGACGGGAAGTATCGAAGACTGGGCGAAGGAAAACGAAAAACTACTAAGTTCCGGGAAATCCATTCAGGAAGTGAATCGCCTACGCAGAGAAAAATTGGTTTTAGCCAACGGTGGTTTAGCTCGAGCGGCCGCTCCCGCAAAAGTAGTCTCTTTCATTCTTTCCGATGTGATGGGTAACGATCTCGCAAGTATTGGTTCAGGGCCGACGATTGTGGGAGAAACAGAGTCAGCGCGAGTGCAGAACTATTTGATTGGAGATAACTCTTTGGCTCTCGGAGGCGCTGCTCAAGCATCAAAGCGTTTTAATCTCAGTCCACAACTCCTTACTCAGCCAATATTGGGTGAAGCTGCAGAAGCGGGAAAACAATTTGCGAAGCAATTACTCGCAAGCAACTCAGGCACCGTTCTTCTTGGTGGTGGAGAAACGACGGTTCCTTTGGGCCAAGAAAATGGTCGAGGTGGACGTTGTCAGGAAGCGGCTCTTGCTGCGGCAATCGAATTACAGGGTGCAACGGGAGTTTTTCTCCTATTTGCCGGAACTGATGGCGGCGATGGTCCAACCGATGCGGCGGGCGCATTTGCAGATGGAACGACAATAGAGCGAGCAAAGCGCAAAGGACTCGATGCCCAGAATTCTCTACAGAGACACGATTCCTATTCGTTTTTTGAACAACTAGGCGATCTCTTTAAACCCGGCCCGACTCGCACGAATGTCGCCGATCTTTGGGTTGGGATTCGGATATAATCCCCGCCCTATGCCAAACCCAGCTAGCAATAAACCTCTCATCGCCTATGACATCGAAGTTGCCGGACTCGAGTGGGAAGAAATCGACAAGGAAACACGCGGCTATTTGCAGTTGCGCGCGAGCGAAGCCGAGCAAGCAGGCCGACCCTGGCATTCTCCCGACGAATTGAAGGACAAGACCGGTTTGATTCTTGGCTTGGGAAAAATCGTAGCGATCGGTTTGTGGAAGTTGCAAGAAGATCAAGGCGCGATTTTGATGGAAGGTTCAGGTGGTTGGGGAACATTTGAGCGATTTCCCAACTCGAAAGCTTTCCGTGGAAGCGAGGCCGAGCTGCTGCGAGAGTTTTGGAAAATTGCAAAAACTGCAGATCGATTGATTTCATTCAACGGCCGCAGCTATGACGGTCCTTGGCTTTCGATGCGTTCCGCCATGCTCGGTGTAGAACCCAGCCAAATGCTCATGGGTTATCGTTATTCTTTTCAGCCACATTGCGATCTCGTGGATTTGCTTAGTTTCCAAGGAGCCTATCGGGAAAATTATTCTCTCGAATACTGGTGCCGACGTTTTGGGATTGAATCGCCAAAAGGAAAGCTCGACGGCTCTCAAGTAGCGGGCGCTTATCGCGCGGGACGCGTTGAAGATATTGGCGAATACTGTCTTCGTGACACGCGTGCGACGGCCGAACTCTATCGGCGGCTCTCGACGACTTTATTGCCGCTCTTTCAGCGCAGCTAGTTTTTCTGCGGTTTCGTAGTCGTTAGGATTTTTCACCAGAGCTTTTTCGAACTCTTCGATGGCTTGTGCTGTCTTTCCTTGAGCAGAATAGAGATCCCCTAAATTGACATAGGCCTGCGCATCGGCGGGCGCCAACGTTTGCGCATTGTGAAACTGCAGCGAAGCTTCCTCCCACTGTCCGTTTTTGCCTAGGGCCTTTCCCAATCGATTCAAAACTGGAATCCAACCCGGCTTTTTTCGCAAGGCGCGTCGGTAATGATCAATCGATTTTTCTGTGAGCTCAGCTTGGAAATAAAAATCTCCCAACAGACGATGAACGGGCGGAAAGCCAGGAGCCATGCGCAAAGCCGTGAGCCATTCTCGTTCGGCTTCTACCGGTTTTCCTTCTGCC
This sequence comes from uncultured Planctomycetales bacterium, assembly GCA_964570465.1. Lineage (GTDB taxonomy): Bacteria > Planctomycetota > UBA1135 > UBA1135 > CAZMYG01 > CAZMYG01. Next base: position 1,008 of record CAZMYG010000051.1, on the reverse strand, counting down.
AGCAGTATTTCTCCTAGGGCCGTCCGGGCTTCAGGATAATTGGGCAAAGTTTCCAGCGCGGCTTGAAAAGAGATTTCTGCTTCTTGAAGACGATTTGCTCTTTGGTGGAGAAAACCCATGCCGGCATGAGCCATGGCCGAATGTGGATTTTTTTTCAGCGTGTCTTGCCAAAGAGTTTCTTCGTTTTGAAAAGCGTTCGAGCGATTCACGCTCAGAACGCAAAGAATGAGAACAAGGCAAGAAGCGAAGCTCATGCCCACCTTTTCACCAATCGCGTTGTTTTGAAGAATCGAAAAAAATCCGCTTACGAAAAGACAAATCACTCCAATCATGGGCAAATACTGCCAACGATCAGCAACCGGACTCATTCGAAAATAGTAGCTGTCGAAAAATCCGAGAACTGGAAAAAGCATGGCCAAGAAAAAACCAAAACCAACAAAGCCCGCTCGACCCCAATTCGATTTGCGTTGAAAGAAAAAAATAAGGAGCAGTAAAGGAATCGCAATTCCCAGAAAGCCAAACTTCGATATGGATTCCTGTGCATAGCTAAAGCAGAGATTCAAAGGCCAAAGAATTTTTTCGAGATAGAACAAACTTCGATTGCTTGCTTCGAGAGCGCTTGCAGTCAATGAAAACGTGCTCGGAGAATCGTTCGGACTTTGCACCCACAGAGTCAGCGTTGCTCCAAGGATCGCGAGTGCGAAAAAGGGCAAAGAACTCCAACTAGTTTTCCAGGAAAGCTTCTTTTCTAGCCAAAAGCTGAGCAATAAGAGGGTAACAGGTAGGAAAACCGTCGAGGTTTTACTGAGCAGGGAAAGAGCAAAAGTCAGCAAGGCGTAAACATAGAAACGCTTTTGATTTTCTTGTTTCCATCGCAAGAAAAAGAAAATAGAGGAAAGAAAAAACACGCCAGAGAGCAGGTTTTTGAGTTCTACCAGCCAGGCAACGGATTCCACCTGAACAGGATGAATTGTAAAAATGGCAGCAGCGAACCAGGCACCTGGCAAG
>CAZMYG010000050.1:0-17160 GCA_964570465.1 uncultured Planctomycetales bacterium | reverse complement strand
ATACGCGGAATGCCACGCGCTCGCCGAGCGATGAGCAACGCTGCTTTGGGTTCAATCGTTGCAGAAAGAATTTTTGCGGAACGTTCGACAATTTGAACCAGTTCTTCTGGGGGATAAGGCTCCAACCGTTCGAGTACTCCAAATCGGCCCCGAAATGGCGCAGATAGTAAACCTTCGCGCGTCGTCGCTCCGACCAAAGTGAAACGATGCAATTTCATTTGTAGCACGCGGGCGTTGGGACCTTGATCAATGGTGAAATCAATTCGGTAATCTTCCATCGCGCTATAGAGATATTCTTCCACTGCGGCGGGGATGCGGTGGATTTCGTCGATGAAGAGAACATCGCCGGCTTTGAGATTTGTCAGAATGCCAATCAAATCGCGCGCTCGCTCGAGAGCTGGGCCCGTGGTTGTTTTGAGTTGAGCGCCAATTTCTGAAGCGATGATTTGCGAAAGAGTGGTTTTGCCAAGTCCAGGAAGTCCTGAAAAAAGAATATGGTCTAAGGCTTCTTTTCTTTCTCGGGCTGCATGTAAATAGACTCGCAAATTATCGACGACTTTTTTCTGTCCAATAAATTCGTGGAAACTCTTTGGCCTTAGCGGTCGATCAAGATCTTCCTCGGCGCTGGTATCAAAGGCATGTCGTCGTCGGGGGGGAGTTTCCATGGCCTACAATATTGACAGCTAGCCCGTTTACTTGTAAAGAATTCCGTTCATTTTTCCAACAAAGTCCCGAGTGAACTCTTGGATTTTGTGCGGGTTCGCACGAGACCGTTGGGAAACGCGCAGTCAGGAACGATCAGACTCTAAAACGGTTTCAGAAAGCTTTCCTAAGTTGTTCTTCTGGACTGTATTATGGGACTCATCGTTTTTCTGATTTGCGGTATGCAAATTGCCAAAGGCCTGATTGCGGACGATCTAACGATCTCTTCAAATCATTCATGGCTGAGAAAGAGCGAGTAAACATTTGGAGGCTTTTAAGATGAGCCGTAATTTTCGTGGGTTTTTCATTGGGGCGTTATCTTTGCTTGGGGCGATTTCTTTTTCTAGCTGCGGACCAAGTTCAGGTTCAGCATCGAGAGCGAAGCTAGAGCTGGTTGAAGTTCAAAATGGTTTTGGGTTGATGCTCCCACACCGAGTTCGACTCGTGACGGACGACCCTTCTACCGCGCCCGTGGTGAAGATTCTCAGCATGCAAGATCTCAAGGCGAACGTTTCTAGCACCAATCCCATTCTCCCCGTTCAACATTGGCCAGAAGATGCGATTCTTCCATCTGGCTTGGCTGGAAATCATTTCATCGCAATACAATTTTCTGCGGATCTTGATATGGATTCCATTCTCACGGGAACCCCAGGTTCGCCTGATTATGGACTAGCCGGAGCGATTGAGATCAATAAGATTGATATGACCACCCCGGAAGCTCCAGAGATCACGCCAGTCCCCGGCCGTGCCTTCATTAACGGCTATACAGGAATTGGCGGCTCCCTTGTGAAAGTAGTTGGTGTAGCAAGCGGACAACCGGTTGCTTTGAGTGCAACTGGAACGGGTTTTCCTGGCACCGGCACCGGAAATAATTTCTCTGGGGCAAGTGCGTTGGTTAGCCCGAAGGTGTTTGTCTTCGTTGCCGATTCCAATAGCAATCTTGGAGGAACTCCAGAAACGTTTCCAACCGGCGTCGAGATTCAAATTAAGATCACAAGAGATGTGTTAGGTGCAAATGGAAAGTTGCTTACTGCGGGCGGCTTAGTTTGCTCGACAGTGGGTCCAGACACGATTAAGCCTGAAGTCTATATCGATACGACAAGAACGATTGACCCCGATCGCGACATCATCGACATCACCCCGGGAAATGACGACGTCGATGTCGATCCTTCAACAACGATTGAAGTGGGATTCACGGAACCAGTTCAGCCTTTCTTTGTGGGAGGTTTTTTCCAGTCGAATGTGCCTCCTGGAACTTCTCCGAGTTTGATTTTGACAAGCGGACCCCAGAATCAACCGACGACAATCAATTTTCCATTTAGCGTTGAACCAGTCAGTGTGTTTGATCTCAGTCGTTACAAATTAACCCCTTCACTCAATCTTCCTGCGGCATCTCCAGTGGCTATCCCTGGCGGTGCTGTTTTCAATTTTGCACAGGTTGAAGTGTTGCAGAATTCCTTTGGCGATTTGATGGTCGTTGCGGGTACGGGTGAGACGGGAGTGAATGCTTTGGGGCAGAACAAAAACACTTTGCGCCAAACCACTCGCTTTGAAATTGGTGAAGGTCCAGGCCTTGTCAATGCACCGGTAGCGCCAGAGGCCATCTATATTGGTAGAAATGGTCCAGAAGGAGGCATTTCTGTCATTGACATGAACGGTTTTGGTCAAGGAACTGGCGATCCGAGCAATGACTTGGATCAACTTCTTGAGCCTGGAGATGTTTCCAAATGGCCCTTTAACCCAAATTTTGCTCTCAATGGACCCAATGGAGAGATCGTTCCTCAGATGGGTTCTCCGACTTCGACTCTCGATGGAGGATCGGCGGGTGTATTTACTTTGACCAAGGACACCTCGCTCAGCGATCGCTTGTTTACTGCGGTGGGGAATATAACGGACATTCACGTTGGCCAAGCTTTGGACAAAATTTTCAATAACCAGACTTCGGCAACGGGTGGGGCCTGTTTGAGTGGCGGAAATAATTGTGCACGACGTAGTTTCATGATTGCCAACGGAACCAATTCAAATTCCATTCAGTTGGGACCCAATCCAAATCCTCCTCGTTTGCTTTTTGATCCGACCAAGAATTGTCTTTCTCCTCAGATTTTAGGAGACGATCCTTTCTCGGCGACTTCAACGGTTGCGAACGGTTTAGTCGTTGGAAATGCATTTGGGACGGTTGGAGGCACTGCTCCCAGAGGGCTATTGGGCGGCGGTAGCCGAGGTGTTTCTGGTTTTAGAGGACCTGCTCCTTCACAAAATACTCCAGGGGCCTGTGCCAGCGCCAACTTCACGAGTCGACAACAAATCGGACACTTCTTATATGTAGTCGATAACAGCAATAAGAAGTTGTTAGTCCTCAATTCCAATCGAATGACCTTGATTGATTCGATTTCTTTACCAGACCCAACAAGACTTGGTTTTTCTCCAGATCTCAAAGTGATTGGCGTGACCAATTTCTCAACGGGCACCGTGTCTTTCATTGGCGCGGATCCAGAGGGTTCAAGCTTTCATCAAGTGATTGCGGAGGTTGCTGTTGGAGAGGGCCCAATGGGGATTGCTTGGAATCCTGAGATGGAAGACATTTTTGTCTGCAACAATCTCGGCAATTCGGTCAGCGTCCTGCGGCATGGAGGAACTTATCCAGTTCGAAAAACTGTAAGCAGCCAAATTGTGAGTCCCATCGATGTAGTCGTTGGGCATCGTCAGATTGGATATGGTGACAACTCTGCTCTTTATTACGCCTACATATTGAATGGCAATGGAACCGTAACCATTTTTGAGTCTGGGCCTGATATCGGAGCGCAGGCGATTGGTTTTGACCAGACCATTGGTGTTGTTAACCAATCCTTCCCTTCAGCGAGAGCTTTTCTCGCGGGCTTTGGACCGATTACCGATGTCTACATCGCGCATAGCAATCCTGCTGGTGGAGCGCAGATTAGCCAGGTCACGATGATCAGCGGTCCTACTGGTCAACAGACGTTGAATCCGTTTTCTGCAGGGCAAACGAACTTTCTTTCTCCGTCATTCCGCGATAAGCAATTTGGCACTTTGACCTCGATCCCCAATACGGAGCTTTCAGGGCAACACCCGACGGATTTGGCTTTCGATGACATGACCAACGCAGGAAACATTGCTTCTAGCGTTAGCATTTACACTCCCTTCCTTCAGGGAGCTACTCAAGATGGAAAAGATCTCTACCGAGGCACTGGGCGCGTTTCGACGCCCTCTTATTTGTTTGTTGCAAATCCAGATGCTGGATATGTCGATGTCATCGATGTTGCGACGATGACTCGATTCCGTCCAGTTTCTGGAGGACAGCAACAATTCGATGGAACTATTCGTGCTCCAGGCTGTTCGGTACTAGCAAACTACTGGAGACAATAGTCAGATTTGGTAGGGGCGGGTCTCCGACCCGCCCGGATCAAGAACGGGCGGGTCGGAGACCCGCCCCTACAGAAAATGCCCCAAGCAGAGGCCGTTCGAGGAATGTTCTCCGGGATTTCCCGGCGATACGATTTCCTCAATCATCTCCTGTCCTTTCAATGTGATCGGCTTTGGCGGCGAGCTGCGGTGCGCGACAGCAAAATCGGCTCTGGTGCGAAAGTGCTTGATCTCTGTGCAGGCACAGGGGATTTGAGCTTTGCTTTTGCTAAGCGGGGCGCCAAGACCATTGGCACAGACTTTTGTTTGCCGATGATTGAATTAGCGCAGCAAAAGAAGAAGAAACGAATTCAGTTAAAAGACTCTGTGCAATTCGCGGTCGCAGATTCCTTAGCCCTACCGTTTCCTTCCAATTACTTCGATCTCGTTAGCGTGGCCTTTGGTATTCGCAATTTAGCGGACTGGAAAGCGGGGATTGCTGAAATGAGCCGAGTAGTCAAGCCTGGGGGAAAAATCCTGATTCTCGAATTTGCTCAACCGCAGAATTCCTGTTTTGGCAGTTTTTATCGCTATTATTTCTCTCGAGTCTTACCTCGAGTGGGGCGACTGGTTTCGGGAGACAGTAAGGCATATCAATATCTGCCTGAATCCGTGATGTCCTTTGCGACTCCGGAGCAGCTAGGGGAAGAAATCCGGCTGAAGGGTTTTAAAGAGATTTCAATTCGACGACTTTCCGGTGGGATTGCCGCTTTGGTGATTGGGCAAAAATCAGATCTTCTGTAGAATCCGCGCCCGATGAATTTGCGCGAATATCACCGCGACTCCAAACGGCTCTTGGTCAGCTTTCTCATCATTGCACCTCTACTTTTGATCTATGAGTTGGGAATACTTTTAGCCAATCCAGCGTTCCGCAATGGAGCGGACGCGGTACTGAGAAGAGTCTTTGCCTTACTGGGACCAAAAGGTGAATGGATTTGGCTAGGCTGTTTGCTGACGGCGATTTTGATTTGCGCTTTCTTTGCTTTTCGGGACAAATTGCCAGCGCATTCGCTCTTTTTCCCAGTCTTTTTAGAAGGTTTTACCTATGCCTTATTGTTTGGCCCGATTGTTTTGCTTCTTCGCTCTTACTGGGGCAGCTCGGCTCTCGAATTTCGAGAATTTTTCCCCGTGGCTCACCCTTCAGAAATTTCTCCAGCGCTCAATTTATTATTAGCAGTTGGAGCAGGGGTCTATGAAGAGATTTTCTTTCGTCTGATTCTTTTGAGCTTGTTGTACTACTTGTGCAAGAAATTCTGTCACTTTCTCGCTTTGCCGGATTGGGTCGGTGCCGTTAGTGCGATTGTGATTTCCTCACTGAGCTTTTCTGCCTTTCATCATATTGGAGAGTATGCGGCGCCGTTTAGTTGGGAAGCCTTTGCCTTTCGGAGCATTGCGGGATCGGTATTAGGTGCGATTTTTATTCTTCGTGGCTTGGGGGTCGCCGTCTACACGCATGCCTTTTACGATATCCTCTATCTCTTTCTCCCCTTGTTTAAATAGTCTGGTTTGGTGAATGGAAGCAAAACGATTTTTTCTAGGTATTACCGGTGCTAGCGGCGCGCCCTACGGGGTACGCGTGCTACGTGCTTTGGCGGATTTGGGACATGAAATCGATCTCGCCATTACCGATGCAGGATTCAAAGTCATTGGCTATGAATGCGGCGTTTCTTTGAATCGTGAGAAGCCGGATCTTCGACCTTTGCTAGGGGAAAACGCGGCTTCGCGAGTACGTTGGTATCCCAACGATGCGATTGAATCGCCGCCTTCAAGCGGAACATTTAAACAAGGCGGGGCTTTGATTGTGCCCTGCTCGATGGGGACGATGGGGCGAGTGGCCGCTGGTTTTTCTTCTTGTTTGATTGAGCGTTGTGCGGATGTGGCGCTCAAGGAACGACGGCCTTTGGTGATTGTGCCGCGAGAAACTCCGCTCAACGCGATTCATCTTCGCAATATGCTGAGGCTTTCTAGAGCTGGAACGGTGATTCTGCCGGCAATGCCTGGTTTCTATCATCGCCCAAAAAAAATTGAAGATCTCGTCGATCATGTCGCGGCAAAGGCTCTCGATGCTTTGGGGGTTTCGCATTCTTTGATTCCACGCTGGGGGAGTGAGGAGTCATGAGAAATCAACTCAAACGCTTTCTCGAGATGATTCAATTCTCACACTCTATCTTTGCTCTTCCTTTTGCTTTGAGCGGCGCTTGGCTTGCTGCGGGTGGAATGCCACGTTGGGAACAATTACTGGGAATTCTGGGTGCTTGTATTTGTGCGCGTTCTGCAGCAATGGGATTTAATCGGCTAGTTGATCGACATTTTGATGCTCAAAATCCCAGAACGAGTCAACGTGCTTTGCCAACAGGCAGTATTTCCGTGCATTCAACTGTGATTTTTGTCGCTTTGAATTCTTTACTCTTTGTTGCATTTTCCGCTTGGCTCAATCCTCTCTGCCTCTTGCTTTCACCTGTAGTTTTAGCCGTGCTCTTTCTGTACTCATGGACAAAGCGTTGGACTGCACTCACTCATCTCTTTTTAGGTCTATCTTTGGGATTAGCACCTCTTGGAGCCTGGCTTGCAGTTCGTGGTGATTTCGAGGGAAGAATTTTGATTCCACTATTATTAGGAGCGGCGGTTCTGTTCTGGGTCGCCGGCTTCGATTTGATTTATTCCTGCCAAGACATCGATTTCGATCGCAAAACTGGTTTGCATTCCATTCCAGCCCGCTATGGAGCCAAGAACGCACTCATATTCTCCGCATTGTTTCATTTTGCTGTTTTGATTTTGTTGGTTTTGCTGGGAATCGTTGCCGAACTTGGAATGCCCTACTGGATTGGTTTTGCCCTCGCGGCTTGTTTGCTTTGCTACGAACATTGGTTGGTACGACCAAACGATCTTTCCCGTGTGAATCTAGCCTTCTTTACTCTCAATGGTTGGGTCGGCATTGGATTGTTCGGAGCTACCGCCCTTGATTTTCTCGTGCGGGTTGAGGGCTAAATGAAGAGCAAAGAATTCGATCCACTCTCGTCGTTTCCTGCTCTAGAAGAAAAAATCGCGAAAGGTGCTTTTCCACCATTTCTATTTTTTGTCGCGGGTTCGCGCGGAGGCTTTGAAAAGTTTTACTCCGAAGAGATTTTTCGCATCGCCAAAAAACGAATCGAAAATGAAAAAGACTGGGAGCTTTTTTCTCACGATCCTGAGTCAGAATCGTTTCGCTTGGCTAGCTTGCTAGGCGATTTGCAATCGCCTTCTTTATTTGCCTCTCGAAAGTTGATTCTTTTACGTCGTGCGGATTCGCTATGTCGCAAATCTGCTCAATCCAAAGAAGTGACAGCTTTTGAAAAAGCGATTCTTTCTTTACTCAAAGATAAGAAAAGCGCCGGGAAAAATTGCTGTTTTATGGTTTTAGAAAACTTGCGCTCCACGCATCCTTTTCTTGAAGAGGCACAAGAAAATGGAGCAAACGTTTTTGAATGCCGCTCTCTATACAGCGCGCCGCCTCCTTGGATTGATGGAGATGCTTTTTCTCCAACAGAAGTGGAGAAATGGATTGGCTTACGAGCAACTCGGCGGAAGTTGAATCTCACGCCTGTGCAAAGAAAACAGTTGGTGACACTTCGAGCTTCGGATCTCGCAGCTATTGAAGGAGACTTTTTACGCTTCGAACTCGATCCAAACGCTCTTCTCGAATTATCGAAAATCAACCCCGCGCTCAAAGCCGATCTCAACCCGCGCGATTTTGTGGATGCCTTCTTTCAGCAGAATTGGAAAAAAGCTTTGCCCGTTTTAGAGCGACTTTTCACTGAGGGTTTTGTCGATTGGAACGGAGATCGCATACAGGGCAGCGCTTTGTTTCCGATTCTCTCTGCGATGCTCACTCAAGAAGTGAGAAAGCTTTTGCAAGTGAAGTTACAGCTTGAGAAAAAAGCTTCGGTTGAAAAATTATTCGAGGAATGGAAGCTTAAGCCCTATGCGCAGAGAATTCTTTTGTCCAAGCTCCAGCGACTTTCTGTAGAGCAATTGCGAGCGATATATTCCGAGCTTGTGAATATGGAAAGAGAATTCAAGCAGGGGAGAAACTCGGATCCACAGCTAGCGATGGAAAAATTACTATTTTCAAACGCACGATGAGAATTCAACGTTTACCCACACATCTTGTAAATCAAATCGCCGCCGGCGAGGTGATTGAACGACCTTCTTCTGTAGTGAAAGAATTGGTGGAAAACTCTCTCGACGCTGGAGCCAAACGCATTCAAGTCGATTTAGAAGAAGGCGGGCGACGTTTGATTCGCGTGACCGACGACGGTACTGGAATCGTTTTCGAAGATTTGGAATTGAGTTTTGCGAGTCATGCGACTTCCAAAATTGTGGAAGAAAAAGATCTTTGGGGAATTGCGAGTCTTGGTTTCCGTGGTGAGGCGCTAGCAAGTATCGGAGCGGTTTCACGAGCAAAAATCCTTTCCCGAGCAGCGGGTGCTTCTATTGGGGGAACAATTGAAAATGAGGGCGGGCAAATTTCTACTCCTAAAGAAGCAGGGGCCGCTCTAGGAACAAGTATTGAAATTCGAGATTTGTTTTTCAATTTGCCGGCGAGACGCAAGTTTTTGCGGACGGCTTCGACGGAGCTCGGACACATTGTCGATTTACTGATTCGCATTTCTCTTCCGTTTGAGGGTGTCGAGTTTGTTCTGCGTCACGAAGGAAAACTCGTCTTGCGTCTACCTGCGGATTTCGATTTGCGAGAACGTCTTCGAGAAGCTTTTGGCGAACAGATTTCAGAATCATTAGTTGAACTCAAGGCGACAGGTCCGTTGGGAACGATTACCGGTTTCGTTGGTTTGCCCCGAATTGCTCGCAATGATGTTTCTCGCCAGTTTCTATACGTCAATGGACGATTTATTCGCGATCGAGCTTTGCTTCGCGCTTTGCGAGAGGGGTATCGAGAATTTCTTCCACACGAGAGACAACCCGTTGCCTTTTTGTTTTTAGGTGTAGATCCAAACTCCGTCGATCAAAACGTTCATCCCAGCAAAATCGAAGTGCGTTTTCGCGAAAGCCGCGAACTCTTTTCCTTTGTGCAAAACACAGTGCGTGAAGCCTTGCAGAAGAGCAATCTCGCTTCTTCAGTGCAAGAACCTGTGCCAAGCTCGATGACTTTTGGGAAGCCAATACAAAGTTCTACTTGGAGTTTTACACCAAAGTCGTATTCAGAGTCACCGCGGAATGAATTTTCCGCGCCGTCGAAGCAAGAATTCCTGTTTACAGAAACACAAGTCAGCCAACCGGTATTGCAAGTTCACAATACTTACTTGATTCGAGAAACGCCGGAGGGTTTTGAAGTTCTTGACCAACATGCCTTGCATGAAAGAGTTTTGTTTGAGCAATTCAAACAAGACTATGGAGCGGGAAAAATTGCCGTGCAGGGTTTGCTCGTGCCGGAACTCGTGGAAGTAAGTCGCGCAGATGTGTTTTTGATTGAAGAGAAAAAAGAAGAGCTTCGCAAATTGGGTTTCGATTTGGAGGCTTTTGGAGAAAAGACTCTAGCCGTGCGTGCACTACCAGCGCGTTTGCGAAGACTGGTACCTAAGGAAATGGTCGAAGAAATTCTTTCGGTGTTAAAGCAAGAGAACAACACGGCGAAGCATGGCTTTGTCGAAGAGCTGTTACATCGTGCTGCTTGTCGAGCTGCAGTGATGGCAGGGGACACACTTTCTCAAGAAGAAATCGCTTCGTTATTTCAAAGCGCTGCAAATCTTGATTCTGATCAGACCTGTCCCCATTCCAGACCGACTCGAGTTCGCTTTTCGCTATACGACTTAGAAAAAGCTTTTCATCGACGCTAGCGTTTAAACTCTTCCTCTTTCAGTCCGAGATTGAAATCAATTTCCCCAATGATGATTTGGTACACCGGTTTTTTGGTTTCTTTACCTGCGAAAATTTGAATGCGGTGGGGAACTAATATGCCTTTGACCTCTTGATGATCTTCGAGAAACACTCGCTCGCTTTCATCTGTTTGTTCCTTGGGATTATCTGAAGGAGGCGGGCTGAGATAGAGTTCTCGAAGCAAAAAACTTTCCGGATCGAAGTAGAGAATCGCATCCAAAGAGTCATAATTTTTTGCCGATTTAACCAAGAAAAGATTACGAGCTCGTGTTTGTACCGCGATGCGTTTTGCAGGTTCTTTGCCTACGAGAATTTGAGTATCTGGCAAACGTTTTGGATTTTCTAAGTCATTCATGAATCGCTTAATGGAAAATGTGTTCGCGAGTACTTTTGAGAGCCGAATGCGCTCGTCAATCTCACGGATGTCTTTGCTGTGCTCTTTTGCTGTCAGCAGGATCACAGCTTTGTTCTTTTCCTGTAACCAATAACTCTTTCCATTAAATCCAGTATCGACTTGAACTTCATAATCCGGATCGTCCAGAGTGGTCTTGACCAGCCAAGGTGATTTGAAAAAGTGACTGGCTCGAAATTGGATATTTTTGTTGGACTCTTGAACAACCAGTTCAAAAGAAAGACGAAAGTCTTCCACGTTGACTTCGCTACGCCCTCCGAGATGGGCTTTTGCGCAGCGTTCGAAAATCTCTGCAGGCTGAAGAGTTTCCTTTTGCGCTGGCGTCGTTTGCAAACAAATTGAGATAAGGCATGCAAGAAACATGCAGAGAGAATAACCTCTTTTAAGTGAGTTCCAAACAAACCCTCTATTTTTTAGTTGGCCCTACAGCATCCGGGAAAAGCGAGCTAGGAGTCGCCTTAGCCAAAAAGCTGGGAGCCGAAATCCTTTCTCTCGACTCGATGCAGGTTTACCGGGGAATGGATATTGGCACAGCAAAACTTTCTCTCAACCAACGCGAAGGAGTGGGGCATTATTTATTATATCTCGTAGACCCTTGGGAAAGTTTCTCCGTGGCAGATTATCGCAAGCACGCGCAAAAAACTCTCCGCGAGATTGAAGAACGTGGAAAGAGAGCTCTCTTTGTTGGAGGAACGGCGCTGTATCTAAAAGTGCTGACTCACGGGCTTTTTGAAGGCACGCCCACAGATCCGCGTATACGAGAGGAACTCGCAGCGCGTGCAGAGAAAGAAGGGGACGAGGCCATGCATCGCGAACTCAGCTCTGTGGATCCCCTCGCCGCCTCGAGAATTCATCCCAATGATCGCAAACGCATTTTGCGTGCCTTGGAGGTGTTTCGTCTAACCGGTTCCGCCATCTCAGATTTACAGCGCGAATGGTCTAATCCTAAGGAAGGACCGTCCCGAAAAATTCTGGGACTACAGATTTCTAGAGAAACTTTGCATCGCCGAGTTCAAGAACGTGTACAGCGCATGCTTCAAGCCGGTTGGGTTGAGGAAGTGGAATCGATACTAAAAAGTGGGGGATTTGGTCCGCAATCTTCCAAAGCTCTTGGTTACCCAGAAATCATCAATCATCTGGAAGGAAAGGCCGATCTCGAAAAAACGGCAGAACGAATCACTCAGAAAACCCGAGTCTTTGTCCGTCGACAGATGACTTGGCTTCGTTCTTTTCCTGATTTGATTTGGTTAGATGCCGAAGACCGCAAGCCTGCGCCACTCTTAGAAGAGGCCTTAAAAAAAATAGAGGCGTCTAAATGACGCCTCTATTTTTTTCTTATTCTGCGATTGGTTTATAGATAAGGATCTTCCCAATCATAGTTGAGGAAGACTCGATCAAAGGTTCTGTGAGCTTTCTTGAGATCGCGACCCATCGCTCGCCAAGAACCTTGAAAATCCTTGGACATGTTTTCGGTCCAAGACCCCAAGTCATCATTGGGCTCGGAACCAGGGGTCGAGAAAAGCAATCCTTTTCCGATCGCGTGAACTCCTGCCGCTGCAGGAACCAGAATTGCACAGCCTCCGCTCGCTGTAATCAGGGCGAGAAGCGTCAATTTTACTAACAAATTCGCTTTGAGTTTCATTTGCTGATCATCCTCCAGGACTTCAAAAAATAAAGAGCGAGAAGACTAGCCTCTGCTCAAAAATAGGTCAACTTCAAAATCTTCATTCGAACCGTTATAGTGTCGCGCCCATCGGAAGTAACACAGTGAACCATTCTTATAAAGCTCCTCGTGGAACAAGGGACATTTTGCCCCAGGATCTCCCTCTTTGGGATTGGATCGAAAGTAACGCACGACGTTTGCTGGAGATACATGGTTATCGCGAGATTCGTCCGCCTCTGTTTGAAGAAACAGCTCTTTTCGCCCGCTCTATTGGAGAAGTGAGCGATATTGTCGAAAAGGAGATGTTTACCGTGAAGCGGGAGGACTCTTCTTACAGTTTTCGCCCGGAAGGCACGGCAGGAGTGGTTCGCGCTTATCTCGAAGCGAATCTGCACAAAACTCGTCCCTTTCAGAAGTTTTATTATTTTGGCCCGATGTTCCGTTACGAGCGTCCACAAAAAGGTCGCGAAAGACAATTCTTTCAGATTGGCATTGAGGCTTTGGGCTCCATGGATCCGTATTTGGATGCCGAGTCCATTCATCTTGCCGCAAGTTTCTTTGAGAGTTTAGGAATACAAGATCTCGAAGTGCGCGTGAATTCGATGGGCGATCGGGTGGATCGCGATCGTTATCGGGAAACATTGCGAGAATTCTTGGCACCCCAAATTCAAAGTTACTGCGAACAATGCCGCACTCGATTCGAACGCAACGCCTTCCGAGTATTGGATTGCAAGGTTCCGGGAGATATCGAGAAGAACAAAAAAGCTCCGTCTATTTTGGAAAGCTTAGGGCCGGAAACCAAATCTCATTTTGAGCAGGTTCAAACCGCATTGAAAGCGCTGGGTCGGAGTTTCCGGATTGATCCAGGAACTGTACGCGGACTGGATTACTACACTCGAACCGTGTTCGAGATTCATGATCCTTCTTTAGGCGCTCGCTCTGCGCTTTGTGGCGGAGGACGCTATGACGGTTTGATTCAGGAATTAGGTGGTCCAGAGCTAGGCGCAGTTGGATTTGCGATCGGCGTCAGTGGAACTCTGATTGCTTTAGAATCGCGCAAAATTACTTCGCCGTTGCTTCCTAAATCTATACAGGTTTTTGTTCTCGTGAAAGAAGAAGGGAATCGCGTCGATGCATTCCGCTTTTGTGATCGATTACGCAAAGCGGGCATTTCGGCAGATTTTGTTCACGAAGATGGAAAAAGTGTGAAGAGTCAGTTGCGAGCCGCGGACTCTGTTGGAGCAAGTTTGGCCCTATTTGTTTCTTCAAGCACGATTGGAGTGAAGTCTTTGAGTAGTGGCGATCAAATTGATTTGCCAGCGGAAGATTTCGATCGAGTGTTACAAGAGGTCAAGCAGCGTCTTTCGTGAAACGCATCGGTATTTTTGGTGGTTCTTTCAATCCGGTTCATCTCGGGCATTTGCAAATTGCAGAAGCAGCTCAGGCGCAATTTCAATTAGATCAAGTACTGTTCATCCCAACGGCGATTCCTCCACATAAGCAAAATCAAACTTTAGCGAGTGATCAGCACCGTTTAGCCATGTTGCGACTTGCCCTTGAAGGGAGATCCAACTTTTTCCTAGACGAATGTGAGATTCGTCGTGGGGGAGTGTCCTATACTTACGAAACCGTTCTCGATTTGAGAAAACGCTATCCGGATTCGTCCTTATTTTTGATCTTCGGTTCCGATCAGCTCGAAATTTTTCCTCAATGGAAGCAGGTGCATCTTCTGCTCCAAGCCGTGCAGCCGATTGTCTATCCACGTGCGGAATTTTCCTTTTCACGAGTGGGGGAGTTAAACGTTTTTTTCTCGGAGGAGGAGCAACTCAAACTCCACTCGGGTTTTCTAAAACTTTCTTTACTTCCCATTTCTGCAACAGAGATTCGGCAGAAAGTAGAGCTCGGCAGCTCCATTGATTCGGAAGTTCCGCGATCAGTCGCCGACTATATTCGGGTTCATGGACTCTATCTCTGATCTCAGTTTTGCGGCCTTTCTCGGTGTAGGGCTTTTGCTCGCTGCAGTTTTTGTCTGGTTCGCTTTTCCTTCGTTTGCTGCTCTAGCAACGATTTGGAAATTTTGGGATCCACCTTCGGTACGAAAAAACCATGCCCAGCCGACCTTACTTGTTGGGGGAATGGCATTACTTTTTCTCATCGGTTTTTGCGGCATCACTTTTTTGCTTTGGGGCGGAGAGAATAATCGATTTCTTTTTCTAAGCTCTGGAGCTTTACTCGCAGGAGCCATGGGACTTTATGACGATTACGCAAAAAGCCGCAAACGCGATCTCTCGGCGCTACCCAAATTACTAGGACAATTTGCTGCTGCGTTGATTGCTGTTTTTGCTGGTTCTCAATTGCGATTGTTTGGAGATCCCATTCTGAATTTTGTTTTTACTCTGATCTGGATTGTTGCGGTCATCAACGCGTGGAATTTTTTTGACAATATGGATGGCTTGGAATCTGGCACGGCCGCCGTGGTTGCGCTTTGTTTTACAGGCATTTTTCTTCTGCTTGGGGAAAGAATTTTGGCAATCTGTGCCAGCGGAATCGCTGCTTTTTGCTTGGGGTTTCTTCCCTATAACTTTCCAAAAGCACGATTTTTTTTAGGGGATGGTGCAAGTGCCAGCTTGGGTTTTCTTTTTGCGGTGCTTTCCATAGAAGGAAGTTATGTGCGCCCGGAAGGCCCCGGATTATTAGCGGTGAGTGTTCCAGTTTCTGTACTGGCGCTGCCACTTTTTGACATGATCCAGGTACTTGCTTTTCGCATTGCTTCAAGACAACCCGTCTATGTAGGTGACCACGGGCATTTAAGTCACCGACTGGCCTTGCGTCTTGGAGGGAGAACACAGGCAGTCATGGCCCTTTGGGGCCTTTCCTTTGTGTTGGGAGCGATCTCCCTGTGCGTGCCTTTTCTCTCGTTTTTTTCAGCCATACTTGCGATATCGATCCAAGCCGTTACATTCCTTGTAGTTATGATATTTTCTTTACCTATAAAGAAAATTTAGGAAATTTCAAAAAAATACTCAAGTGTTTCAAAGTCTTTTACCGAAATAGGCCCAATCAACTGAGGTGAGTTTTCGATCCCTGTAAATTTTCCGGGTGGCTTACATTGGGGAAATTCCCCGGAGAGTGAAAGATGTCCCGAATCCTACTGTCCGCGTTGTCCTTGATTGCTTTTTCTTCCCTGAACTTTGCCCAGACTTCCACTAGCAACACTTTGACTAAGAGTGGCGATAAGAGTGAAGTCGCCAGACCTGCGTCCCTAGTCGCTCCAAAAGCGCAAATGGCTGGCTCGCGTTATCTGTTGATCACCCCGTCTGCAAATTCTGGAGCAGTGGCTCTAGCCGTTGTCAGCGCTTCCGATCCGACAAATTTACGATTCGTTTCTATGGGAGGCACGTTGAGCAGCTCCCCTGTCTATCGTCTTCCTTCAGCATGGGGTTCTGTCTATGTCGGTGACGTTTCCATGAATCCCAATTCGCTGTATCGCGTTGTATCACAATCTGTTTCACGAGAAACGGGAATGATTCGTTCGTCCTCTGCAAGTTCGATGACCGCGAGAAAAGGCGACATCAATCTCGATGGTTATGTGAATCTCGACGATATCTTGGGAATCTTTGCTGCGGTCAACGGTGATTTTTCCAATTGCACTTTCGAAGGTGCTGATGTCAGTGGTAATCATGATGTTTGGATTGAAGACATCATTGCTGTTATGGAAGGATTCGGAAATATCTAAACTACAGTAGAAGTCTGATCGGGCGTCTATCTCACCGATCCCATACAAGCACTGTATGGGATCGGTTTTTTATTGCCTTGCCGCGTTGACCACTTCGAGCCGAAATGAGAGACTCTTCGTTTTCGGCGAGAAGAAAAATGCCAATTGACAAGGAACTTCTAGACATTCTGGCCTGCCCTCTCTGTAAGACGCCAGTCGTATTGCAGGGGGAGAAGCTTGTTTGCACCCAGTGCGGACGCAAATACCCGATCCGGGACGAAATCCCCGTCATGCTCATTGAAGAAGCAGAGGTCGGGGAGCCGCCTCGACCAAGCTCCAAACGATAGACTGGGATGATCGCGATCATTTCCGATCTCCATTCCAATTTAGAAGCGGTCAGCGCCGCCTTTGAGGATATTGAGCGGCAAGGAATCCGAAAGGTGTACTGTTTGGGCGATGTCGTGGGTTATGGAGCCAATCCTCGTGAAGTGTTGCGCTTAGTGATGGAGAAATGCCAGGTGACCTTACTTGGTAATCATGAAAACGCCTTGATGTTCTATCCGGAGGATTTCAGCGAAAAAGCACGCATTGCGATTGAATGGACTAGAACTATTCTCAATTCCCCAGAGTACTCCAAGGAAGAAAATTATCGCTTCTGGGGTTTTCTTGGAGACCGGCCCAAAGAATATCGAGAAGAAACGGCGCTCTTCGTTCACGGCTCTCCGCGAAATCCTTTGATGGAATATATGCTGCCTCGCGATGTGCAAAACCAAGCCAAGATGAAAGCGGTTTTTGCTGTGCAAGATCGATCGGTTTGTTTTGTGGGGCATTCACATGTGCCAGGCGTTTATACCGAAGACTGTAAATTTCTGGCGCCTGAAAATATTCAATATGAATACGAGCTTCCAAAAACTGGGAAGACTTTGATCAATGTCGGTTCTGTTGGGCAGCCTCGCGATGGGGACACACGGCTTTCCTATGTAAGCTATGACGGCAAACGCGTTCGTTTTCACCGCATCGCTTATGATCACAAAGCTGCTAGTGAAAAAATTCGCGCTACACCTGGTTTGCCAGTATTTCTCGCCGAACGACTTTTAGTAGGGCGTTAAGTGTGAAGGGCACTTCTAAAAACTACCGCGGCCGCGACGGTGCTGATTGCGCCCGGCCGCAAGACGCCGCCGAGGAGGCAACCCTCCAGAGACGGGTTTCCGACGAGGCGCAACGCAGCGGCCGGGCGCTAGCAGCGCCGTCCCTTCGGGTTGCGGCGGGGTCGGCGGGCGGTTGTGTTTCGGCACCTCCGAAACCCCGCGCAGGCGGGTTGCGTCGGCGCCGCGGCTTAACCCCCCCCGACCGCGCACGCAACGCCGCGAGCGG
>CAZMYG010000049.1:0-17194 GCA_964570465.1 uncultured Planctomycetales bacterium | reverse complement strand
CCACTCTTTTGGGCCTCTTCCCGAATCCGATTGGTCGAAGCGCGGTCCAAGATAAGTTGGCGAATCGTTTCGTTCACATGCAAGATTTCAAACAAAGCCACTCGTCCACGATATCCACTGTAATAGCAGGCTTCACAACCCTTGCCGAAATAAAAAGTCGAACGAGAAAGCAAATCCTCAGAAATCCCTAGTTCACGCAGCAAATCTGCTGGCGGCTTATAGGACTGTTTGCATTGAGAACAAATACGGCGAACCAAACGTTGCGCGATAATCGCCTCCAAAGTCGCTGTGATCAGAAAGGGTTCCACTCCCATATCGACAAGACGTGTCACTGCGGAAGGGGCATCGTTTGTATGCAAAGTAGAAAAAACTAAGTGTCCAGTCAGTGAAGCTTCCACGGCAACTTGCGCCGTTTCGGCATCGCGAATTTCACCGACCAAAATGATGTCCGGATCTTGTCGCAAAACGGTGCGAAGTACTCGCGCATAGTCGACACCAATTTCTTCGCGAATCGGAACCTGTATCACTCCTTCAAGATCGTATTCAACGGGATCTTCTGCCGTGATGATTTTCATCGAAGGATCATTCACGGCGGAAAGCATCGAATATAGAGTGGTGGTTTTTCCCGAACCTGTCGGTCCAGTCACTAAAACGATTCCGTGAGGCAAATCCAAAATCTTGCGTGTCTCTACTAGTTCTTCTGGGCGTAGTCCTAATTGTCCCAAGTCCAAAGAAACTACAGAGCGATCGAGTACTCGCAAAACGCAAGACTCCCCAAAAAGCCCAGGCATGGTCGCCACGCGCAAATCGACGGGCCTTCCCTCGATGGAGAGTTCGATTCGTCCATCCTGAGGTAATCGAGTTTCTGCAATATCTAAATTCGCCAAGACTTTGATTCGGGAAACTAACGCTGGAGCTAAATGTGCCGGTGGAGCCTCGATTTCATAGAGCGCTCCATCGACGCGATAGCGAATGCGGAACTGTTCTTGGAACAATTCAAAATGGATATCGGAAGCGCGATCTCGAATGGCGTGTTGGAGTATGGAATTCAGTAATCGAACCAAAGGAGCCGACTTCGCCAAGGATTGCGAATCGCCGCCGCCTGCAATTTTCTTTGCCGCAGCAACGGCATCGGAAACTTGCTCTTTCTTGTCTCCGTAATGTTTCGCGATTTGCTCTTTGATTTTTTTAGCATTGCCAATTTTTCCAACAATTTCACGATTCAATAAAAAATGTAAATCATCGAGAACAGAACGATTCCACGGATCGGAAAGTGCGACGATGAGTTTTTTCCCTTCTAAGCGTAGCGGCAAAATTCCAAACACACTCGCGGTAGAAGAGTCGACCAAAGAGAGAACATCGGGAGTAATTTTTTCTTTATCGAGATCTACAAACTCAAAACCGGCCTGAATTCCTAAAGCGATGGCGAGTTCTTCTTCACTCGCGAATTTCATATCGATTAGGATTTTTCCCAGTAACCCTCCATGCTCTCGTTGATAGGCCAAGGCCTCTTGAATCTGCCCTTCATGAAGAATGGCGCGTTCCTTAAGGATTTGACCTAACAACTTGCGCATAGAAATCTGGGTCGTGCAAGACTAAGGAGCTTTTGGCGCTCTTTCGTCGAGATCGCGCGGCATTTGCGCTTTTTCGAGCATGACTTCACGGGTAATGATTCCGCGACGATGTAGATCTGCCAGATAATCGTCGAGAAGCACCATACCTTGGTTTTTGCTGGTTTGTATTACCGAGGTCATTTTGAAAGTCTCATTTTTACGAATGTGATTTTCGATAGCTGGGGTGGAAAGCATCACTTCAAATCCAGCAACCAATCCCGAAGCATCCGCGCGTGGCATCAACACCTGAGAAATCACGGCGATAATCGAAACCGAAAGCATGGCGCGAATCTGCTCCTGCTGTTCGTGTGGATAGGCGTCGATGATACGGTTGATGGTTCGATAGGCACCTGTGGTGTGCAAAGTTCCAAACACCAAGTGTCCGGTTTCCGCTGCGGTAATCGCCGCAGAGATCGTTTCGAGATCGCGCATTTCTCCCAGCAGAATCACGTCCGGGTCCATACGCAACACACGTCGCATCGCCTCAGCAAAAGTCGGTACATCGGCGCCGATTTCGCGCTGAGTGATAATCGATTTTTTGTGGCCGTGGTAATACTCGATCGGATCTTCAATCGTCACGATATGTCGATCAAGATTCGTGTTGATATAGTCAATCATCGTCGCAAGGCTCGTGGTTTTTCCCGAACCCGTGGGTCCAGTTACGAGAACCAAACCGCGAGGACGGCCCAATAAACCCTTCACGGCCGGAGGCATTCCAATATCTTCAAAACTCAAAAGCTTACGTGGAATCAAACGAAGCGCGGCACCGTAGGTTTCTTTCTGACGATAGGCACTCACACGGAAGCGGTCGCCTTTGTCATAGGCCAAAGCAAAATCGGTGGTGCCGATTCGAGAAAGCTCCTCCCAGTTTCTCTCGGGAGCCATTTCTTTCACCAAGGTTTCGGTCATTTCTGGAGTCAATGCCGGCAGATCCAGCGAGCGCAGTCGACCCTTCGCACGTAGAACCGGAGGACGGCCACAACTCAAATGCAAATCGGAAGCACCTTCATCCACACATGTCGCCAATAGATCCCGAATCTTCATTGCTTTCGAATTCCTTTCCTATGATCCTGCGAAAGAGACCGCCTCGTTTTCTTCGTTTGCTGGTTCTGCGAACTGAGTCACACGCAGAATTTCCTCGATTGTGCTCTCTCCCGCAAGAACTTTGCGCAACCCATCCTCAAAAAGCACAGACAATTTGCCTGAGTTTTTCGCTTGTTCGCGAATGCGAAACGCAGGAGAGTTTTGATAGACCAGCTCAGCAAGAGCACGGTCCATTTCCATCATTTCAAAAATTCCCTTTCGCCCTCGATATCCTTGTCCGTGACAGCCTGGGCATCCACGGCCGCGCATGAATTTCTTTCCCTTTACATCCGAGGGTTTCAAATTCAACACCCGCAATTCACTTGCCGTAGGGCTGTAACCTTCCTTGCAATCCGAACAAATCGTTCGGATTAATCGCTGAGAAATCACTGCTTGCAAAGAGGCGGCGACGAGAAAAGGTTTCACTCCCATATCGATGAGTCGAGTGACCGCGGAAGGCGCATCGTTGGTATGCAAGGTTGAAAAAACTAAATGCCCCGTGAGCGCTGCTTGAATTGCAATTTCTGCTGTCTCCCGATCTCTAATTTCTCCTACGAGGATGATGTTAGGCGCTTGTCGCAACATGGCACGCAGAATCCTCGCAAAGGAAAGTCCAATTTGAGTTTTGACCTGAACTTGATTGATGCCGCGTAAGTGATATTCGATCGGGTCTTCTGCGGTGATGATTTTTACATCGGGACGGTTGAGTTCGGAAAGTGCGGCGTAAAGGGTGGTTGTTTTTCCTGATCCTGTGGGCCCGGTGACGAGAACGATTCCATTGGGTCGCTTGATGATTTGTCGAAAACGTCGATCGTTGTCGGAATCGAAACCCAGATCCGCGAGACTGATTAAACTTTTTTCTTTATCCAAAAGACGAAGCACCGCGGACTCGCCGTGATTGCCAGGAAGAATCGAAGCGCGCACATCGATTTCTCGACCGTCTAAGCGCATGCCAATGCGTCCGTCCTGCGGTTTGCGTTTCTCTGCGATATCCATCCCAGCCATGATTTTGAGTCGTGAAAGCAAGGGCGCCTGCAAATGTTTGGGATGAGAATCCACTTCGCGAAGCATTCCATCCACTCGATAACGTACTCTCACTCGGGAAGCAAAAGGTTCGACGTGAATATCGCTTGCGCGCGCTTGCAAAGCGTCGGCAAAAGTTTTCTGAACTAGACGAACGATCGGAGCATCGTCGCCTTCCACTTCATCAACAGCGTTCGTGTCCTTCTTTTTTCCGGGATTCGTTTCGGCTGCGCTTGGTTTTTCCCCTTGATAATAAGTAGCGAGTGCTTTGCGCAATGCGCTCGGAGAAGCCAAAGCAAACTCAACAGGCGAGCCAAAAAGAAATTGAAGTGAATCACTAAGAAAGGATTTCAATGGATCGTCAACGGCGAGAAGCAATTTCCCATTTCTCTCCATCAAGGGAACGATTTCATATTCCAAAGCTGTATTTGCAGGAACTTTTTGTATCAAAGCCTGTGCGATTTTCCCTTTTCCCAGATCGACAAAGGGAAGTCCGTGTTGCTTTGCCAAGGCTTTCGCAACGGTGGCTTCGTCGCAGTGATTGAGTGCAATCAACGCTTCGCCAATCTTAAGCTGCCGATTGCGTTGAAAAGCCAAAGCTTCTTGGAGTTGATGCTCTGCAATGGCACCCATTTCCAGAAGTAGTTCTCCGAGGGGCTTCTTCACAATCCTCTATAATAGGGGAAGAGCCGATTTGGGGACGCGGTTTTTATAAAAAAAGGGCGTTGGCTCTCGCCAACGCCCTTTTCTAAAGTTTGAAAACTTCTTATTTCATCGCCTTAACCATGCCGTAGAACGGGATTTGCGTCTCCGGATAGTCTGCATGATTGGTCAAAATCTTCAAATTCCCTCGCAAAGCACCGGCAGGGCATTTTTCGTTGATGGTCAGGTCGATGGTGTAGGTCTGACCTTCCATTTCGGGCTTGATTTCTGCCGTCATGAACTCTTTTTGTGGGCAATCGATTAGCACTTCGGTCACTTTGAAGGAAGCCTCGGGCTCACGATTTTGCACAGTTACTTTCATACTCTTGGGTTTACCTTGAGGAACGAGGCCAATACCAATCGGATTAGGCGTCATTTGAAGCGCTCCCACCGCACTTCCATTCACCATCAATCGCAAATCTCTCTCTTTTTCTGAACCGGGAATAGAAAGATGAAGTACCGCTTGATGATTGAAGTTGCCCTCTTTCATTCCAGGCTTGAAACGAACTTTAATTTCCGCTTCATTCTTCTTAGCGGTGTCTGGTTTGTTCAAAGTCAACTCCATCCAGTCGGGCAAACCATCGAAACTCTTCAGCGTAAAATCCTCCGCCTTGAGACAGGTAAGTTTCACTGTCGCCTCTCCACCCTCTTTACGTGACATCATGGGTTTGGAAATGGCCGGAGGCTCGAGTTTGAAAAACTGCTCGACATTCGCCGAAATCTGCAAAACCGAAGTGGGCATTAATGGATCGTTGGAATGCACAGTCAATTTACTCGACTTCACTCCGTGCGCTCCTGTGGTATTCAAGTGAGCCTCAACTCGTCCACGTTGTCCCGCTTTGATTGGAGTATTCATCACATACTCCTTCTCTACAGAACCTTCAGGGCCATCTTCAAAAACAGCAACCTTCTTCGCGGTACAACCACAAGAAGGCTGCACAGAACTGATGACCAATTCGCCGGGTCCTTCGTTATTGAAATCGTAGGAGTGAACGACCATATCTCCTTCCACCACGGCTCCCCCATTGAATTCCATTTCCTTGAATTTCAGCTTGGGAGCAGGTCGGTTGGGATCCACGGGTGTCGGAGAAACTGGATGATCCGGGGCACCGGGTTCTCCATGATTATGTCCTGCATGTTCATCCGCTTTCGGGGCGGTTGGTTCTTGCTTTGCGGCCGGCGCCTGTGAGTTGTAACTCGGCATCGCGGTGTCCGCTTTCTTGTTTTCTTTAGTAGCATCCACTTTTTCACAACCAAAGACCAAGATCGAACACAAAGCGAAAGAGACAGTAGAAATAGATAATTTGAGCACGTTAACCCTCATCTAGTTAAAGAAAGTAGGCTCTAAGTAGAGCCACCGAGAAAAAGTAATAGGGCGAATAATTTAACGTTTCCTAGACAGTCTCTCAAGGCTGACTAGCCAGGGGAAATACGGAGATTCGCAGCCGAGTGCAGCCCATGGGGATCAAGGTGATTTCCTCTGCTTCCCCAGACACATTGACAGGACTAGCTGGAATAGCCCCAACCATGCCATGGGCATCTATTTTCCATTCTGGTAATCGGTAGCCCTTGGCCTTGATGCGCCAAGGCGCAGAGGTCCAGTGGAAACGTTGTCCTACTTTGATTCCGGTTCTTGGAGCCACTTCAAAGGAATGATCAAGATCACGTTCATCGAAACTCAACGCATAATTCCATGCGCCATCTGCAAACAACTCATAAGAGGGCCAGCTCGTATCGTCCGAATTGACCCACTTCTCCGGAATGCGCAACGAGTAGGCCAAAGGGCCACGATAAATCGAAACGGCATGGCCTTGCTTTTCCCAAGTTTTAAACCGTACTGACATGGGCAAGCTCAGAACAATGCGATCCCCGTCTTTCCAATTATTTTCTAACACAGCGAAACTTTGCGCTGGAGCTTTGAGATCTAAAGTATTTCCGTTCACACTGAGCTGAGCCGTCTCACACCAAGCAGGGATTCGCAAAGCAATGGGAAATCGCGTGGGCTTGCTGATTGAAATCGCAAATTCGATTTTGTCTTCGAACGGGTACTCACTTTTCTCGACAATGGTTACTTCCGTTCCATCCCCCACTTTTGCTTGCATCACACTGGGCGCATAAATCAAAGCAGCAATCCCATTGTTTCCCGTAGCAAACCATAGTTTCTCAGTAAATCCTGGCCAACCAATTCCGACATTGTGCTGACAGCAACGCTGCGCACGCGGGTCAAAGGCAAAAACAGGACCTTCGCTCGCTACCCCAGGCGCTTTACTGCCGCGATCGCAAAGAACGAGATTTGCCGCCGTCATGGCATGCACCGAGCGCAAATCAGGTGCGAGACTTGCTGGATAAGAATTGAATGCAATTTTCTCAAATCGATCTGCCCAAATTGGGTTTCCCGTAATTTGTAGAATCTGTTCGAGCGAGCGCATCATCTCGACTATGGCGCAAGTTTCTGAACCTTGCGCAGCTCCCGTATAACCCTTGCGGCAATTCGCATCTGCGGCAAACATTCCCCCAGGCATTTGCCCATATTCGTTGTAAACAGAATCCCAATTGCGAGACACAGCGGCAATCCGTTTTGCGTCGCGTGACTGCTGAGAAAAAATTGCGGGCTCTCGAAATCCCTGTGCAAAATGCACTCCATTCCAACTTGGAATTCCACTGACCCAATCCGCTCCACGCTCGTGAATTCGCTTGGCAAGATCCAGCAGCCAGCTCTCTCCTGTTCGGTTATAGAGCCAATAGACCATGTCCAATTCGTCGCCGGCTCGTAATTGCTGTAAAGCTTGGGGGCGAATCTCCCCCTCTTTCCAAGCAACCGGATAGAGTTTTTCAGGAGCTAACTCATAACGGAATCGAAAGTATTTAGTGATAAAAGTCAGAACGCGTTCTTGAGATCTCGATTCATAAAAACTGCGCAGCGCTTGCAACACGAGCATATTCGGCCAGTAATCCTGATCGAGTTTGTTTTGCTTTGGACCGAAATAGCCCGACTCATCTTGGCTAACGAGAATTTTTTCGAGCCACGCTTCGCTCTGTTTCTGAACCGTGAGATCCTTCAACACATAACCCAAATTCCCATAGCCCCGCAGCCAATAAGGCAATTCTTCTCCACCTGATTTTTCTCGATTCCACCAACCACTATTTTCATTCACATAGGAACTGAGCTTAGGCAAATTGCCAAAGAAACCGTCTCGCAAAAGTCGCAGTTGGACATCTAGCCATTCACGTCCTGCAATTTTTCCGATCGGGAGAGGAGTTAATGGGTTGGGATTTAGCGGAGCACGATTGGAAAGATAATGTTGATTTGTTTTTTCAAACGACAACTCTTTAGTACTGTAGGCGCGCAAATCTTCCGCATTACCCAGCAGCAAGAAACCCAAAATCCCAAATGTAGCGATCATGCTGACCTCATAAAAAAGCCCCCTGTGGTGGAAACACAGGGGGCCCAGTTTAACCGCCCAATCGAATCATGGATTACAGCTTCCGCCAGGAAGCGGCACATTATTCCACACATCAAACTGATCAGCTCCATTGAGGAGATCGATGACGCGTAGAATATCCGCTGGATTCGTGGCACCGCTTCGATCGATATCGGTGCTGTAAATACCCCATGGCGGAGTAAATGCCCCATTCAAGAAGTCAATAATTCTCAGAATGTCGACTGGACTAGAAGCTCCATCACCATTGACGTTGGCTGGGTGAGAAATAAAGCTTCCAATCGTTTGAGTACTGCCGTTATAGGCCACTCGCGTAACAGCTCCTCTTGTAATTGGCCTAGCTAAGTTAACGGTGTACACACCAGAGTTCTCAGTCACACTGGCAATCGAATTGGGACCACCAAGCTCTGCCGTTTCGCAAAGCGACCAACAACAACTATCCGCTCCTGATGGCCCAGACACTGTTAAGGTCTGAATTCCCTGCGCCGGAGAGGTGTTATTGATGGGATGAGGCTGGCGAGCATCTACCGTATTATTCAGAGGATTGGTAAAGGTTACCGCACCATCTGGGCAGTTACATCCACCTTCGGTAGTTACAACCATGGTTCCATTTCCCACCGGAGGCGGTCCACCAGGACCGTTATTGGTATATCCACCAACTCGAATCTTGTACTGTCCGCCTTGGACCACATCGAATTGCATTCTCGAAGGTCCTGCGATTTGCGGATTGTCTGGTGGACAACCATCATCATTACAGGCCAAGGTGTTGCCTGTAGTTTGTGGACATCCAAAACCGTTATAGACCGAAATGCGTGAGTCATAATCCGTGCCAGTACAAAGCTCTACTGTTGTAGTTCCAGTACTTGGAGCCGTGAAGTTGAACCACACATCATGTCCCATGAACAAACCAAAACCTTCATCACAGCTAGCAGGCAAAGCCGGACCATCCGTGTTGGCTCGGGTATTGTTCTCACCCAAGGTGAAGTAGTTGAAAGTTCCGTCTCCAATTGCAATCGCATCTGCGCAATTGTCTCCTGGGATAGGGGCACAGCCAGCGGAACTCAAATCGAGTATGTAATTCCCTCGATCCTGCTCTGTCCAAGCAGCAAGTTGGATTGCATAGGTTTGGCCTGGAGTCAGCCCACTTAAACAGATATCAGAACCAAAACCAGTAGACTCAATACAGCCATCCACGTCGTCTGAACATCCCACAGGGACTAGATTCGCACAGCTTCCATTAACTCGGTACACGGCAAGCAAGGAGTCGTCTGCAGGTGCCACACTTCGACAGGTACTTGCTCGAAGTAAACCGGTTTCTGTCGCCACAAAGTTCACCCAAACCGAGCCAAAACCTCGCCCATTGTTAAAGTCTGGATCATTGTGACAGCTAAAGGCCGGATCGCTGGCGACATCTGTGCCAAAAGTGTTGTCCAAAGAATAACTTCCATCTGGAGAAATCGTCGGCCCAGGACAGCTATCCGTTTGGGCAATTGGCAAAGGAATCGAGCACTGTTCTTGTGCTACGCTGGCGCAAGTCTGATCCCAAAATACTGCGCAGCAGAAATCGTCTAGAGCGCAGATCGCCGCACAACAAGCCGGATCATTACAACCTCCCCCAACTAAGCTTTCCTCGTTGCAAGGATTCTCAGCTGTAATACAAGCAGGAGGTGGACAAGTTTGATCTCCTTCTCCACAGAACTCTCCTGGCTGCCAGAGACCTCCGTTCGCCTGACATTCTGCGTCTGTCAAATTGCTGCAACTTTCATCCGCCAAACAGCAAGCCGCCGTTCCACAAGGTGGTTCGAATGGATCGGGAGAACAGCTTCCATCCAAAACAAACCGGCCAGCACAATCCGCAAAGGGAACTCCCTCTTCACAGCCCAAAACTCCCGGTCCCACAAATCCGCAACAAGCCCCGATCGGTGGATCACCCGCTGCATAGAAGAAATTTTGGAAAGTCGCACAAGGAGCATCTCCCTGTGGTGGACAGCCACCAAAAAACCATACGCATTGGCTCCACTGACCAGGATCAGGATCTCCAAAAAGCGCAAAACAATCATCACTGAATCCAAGATTGGGGAACTCCGCAACAAGAATCGGCCCTGCATTTCCAGAGGATCCCGACAAAAGTTCATAAACATGCCAGAAGGGCTCTGCAGCGCCAGGAGTCACAGAGACCTCAATGGGTGGAGAAAAAGTGAAATCAGCAACTTCCAAGAACCCATTTCCCACACCTGGGAAAGTGACTTGTGTCGCCAAAACAGGAGCGAGCGGACTTCCCCCATTATCTCCACCCCCTCCTAATGGATCGTGTGTCCACAATCCCAAACTCATTTGATAAGCGCCAGCAACGCCAGCAAGGCCTGTTTGGAATCTAGAGAGTCGGAATGGCAAGCCTAGATCTGTCGTGATGGACTTAATGTCATCGCCGAATTGCTGGTTGAGTTCAATCCCCGTGAAAAATCCCGAAAATTCGTTGGCTTGATAAGCAAGGAAAACAGTCTCGCAAGTTCCTTCAGCAGCAAAAACGCGAGCGTAAAAGCTCGCGTGAGGATTAGCCGGCCAACCACCAAAAAAAGTCACGCACGGGAATGGTCCATCAAAGATATCTTCAGAAAACCCTGTATCGGCAGGATTGCCAACATACCAACCAGCCAAATCCGTAGAAACCGAAAGACCTAACCAAAAAGATCCCGCAACCTGCAAAGGCGCTCCACCAAGATCAAGCCCTAAAACAAAATCACCATCGTTGGGGAGATTGGCTGTGAAAGAAGTTCCTGGAATTGGCACTCCTCCATCACTAGGACAGCCATCATAAAGTTGAAAATTGGTAGAAAATCCAGCTCCGGTTCCGGTACCACCACCATTCACTTTGACTTCGAGATAACTCAATGCCAGCCCCGCACAAGTTGTCGTGATATCGTCTGCAATAAGCACATTCGCACCGGGCGGATAAACAAATTGGCCTTGAGCGTTGGAAAAAACCTCTGTTCCAGTAATTCCAAGAGCAACTCCTTGACCCTGAGAAGAACCGCCTCGCTTTCTCTTTGCGCTTGCACCACCTGCCTGCAGAGTCACATGGGGCACGGTTTGCGTTGGATTTGTTTTCACCATTCGCAATTTAGAACTGGGAATTGAGCTTGCCTTGACAACAGATTGAAGGGCTCCAGGCCATTGTCTTTTGCCCTCGTCTGAAGCCATGGCACTCTCGACTTTTCTCGGAAGCTCCGGACTTTGTTTGTCTTGTTTTCGTTCCTTCGATTGATCTGCAAAAAGCAGTGGAATGGACAGGAGACAAGCGCCGCTGAGTAAAACCGCCAATCGAAGAGATTTGCTTTGCATAGGATCTACCTCAATCTTCTTTCCAAACGTGATTTAGAAATCAACAGAACGAGGCAGTCTGACTTATGAGGTCAAATCAAGTCGTAGTCGCGGCGAAGCATCAGACTGACAGAGATAAGTAGCGAGGAATTGTTCATGGTAACCTCAAAAAAATCATTTTTTTTTGAAAATTTTACACCCACCAGAAGCTTGTACCGAGAAATGGATCTGGCTAGTATCCCGCACGTGCGTTTCCTCTCTCTGCTTTCTTTTCTATTGATCCAGGGATGTTTCCTTCTTCCGGACGCGGATCGCTATCTCGTCGAAACGCCGGGATTTCAAAGTCCCGAGCTTTGCTTCCGCAGTTTTACGGCAGCCATTCGCTACAAACGCAGCGACCTAGAATACAAATGTTTCTCTGAGGAATTCAAAGAGAAGAATGAAATCACCTTGCAACGCTACGCGCTGGTTCGCGCAAGACTAGAACAGGAATATCCCAATCTCAAATGGATCGGGCGCATGGGAATCAAAGAGAGCCAGCGAAACGACGATCACAATGCCTTTGTGCTGGCCTCACTCTTTGGAAAAGAGTTGCTGATTCGGATGATCCGACAGGACTATGCTTTTCTCACGTTTAAAGACGGGCGAACTTTAGATTTTTTCTTGCCGAGTTCTGTTGCTCAAGCGATACGCAGCGATGACAGCCGATGGGAAATCGTCATCGACTCGCCGCTATTACGTGGCCTAGAGCGCAAACAAATCGAATCGTTTCAATTACTTCCCGAGTGGAAGATTCTGAGCTTCGAACAGCCCGCGAAACCGTAGCAGGACTTCACTTCTTCTTTTTCAAAAACTCTGAAGTCTTTTCAAATAAACGTAGGCGAAAGGTTTCTTCTGTTGGTGCCGTTGTTGCTTTCATGCGCAAATCCTCTTCGCTCGCCTGACAAAAAGGACAGCCAATATCAAAGATATGAAATCGGAGATAATCCGCGGTTTCGACATCCAGCTTTCCATCAACATACTTGCTCAACACATTGCGATTGGGGCAAGAAACTCGCTCCTCACGCCAAATCGTGCTCAAAGTGAGATCGATCTCGGAATCTTCTCTTACCATTTGCTTCTCCAGAGATCTGGAAACAAAGTGTGCCGAGGGTCTTGAGTGCGGGCAATTTCTTGCATGCGAGTGACGGCGCGGAATTTATGTCCCGCTACCGCTGACTCGTCTCGTAAACCAAATTTTTCGCGCAGATTTTTATTTCTCTCGCCACCAACAAAAATCGACTCAACAATTTTCAATTTCAAAAATTCTTTTTGATCCCAGAGTTCGCGCACATAGGCCTTGAGCACATAACCCATCGCCGCGCGACGACGTCTGGCGTCTTCTTCTTCTCGGAGAATTCGGCTCGCCGTTTTTGACTCACCTAAATAATCCTGAAGCCCTAGCATTCGAATCGGACCGTCATCGTTGGTTTGCGGTGAAATCGGAACAGGAATTTTGCGTCGCAATTGGTCGATTAATCGATTTTTGGCTATTCCAAAGAGATATTGTTCGAAATTGTATTGCGGGTCGTAGCCGCCAATTCCTTTGGCGGCACCTAAGAAAGCGTCTTGAACAATATCCTCGCAGGTTTGATGGCTTTGAATAAATCGACGAATGAAAAAATAGACTCGCCGCCAGTAGTTGCGCTGGACCTTTTCCCATTCGAGCTCATCGCCCTCACGTAGCAAAGCAATGCTCGGTTGCCACTCTGGAGTGCCTCGGACTGCCATTTGTTATAGAGGCCTTTAAGCTTTTCCGTCGCCGATTTCGATGCCCCCACCCTTGCTGCGAGCGCTTTCAAAGGCGCGATGAGCGGCTTCAAAAAGATCTTCGCGTTCGACAATTCCTGTGTGGGGACAGTAGGCAATACCAACACTGAGATCGAGGGTTTCCCCGACCAAGTCTTTGAGTTTTTTCTTTGCGGCGGCTGCCAGCACTCGCTTAGCCATGATTCTCGAGCCCTCTAATCCGGTATTTGGAAGAAGGAAGAGAAAGGAATTGAGATCAAAGCGTCCCAAGACATCCGTATCTCGCGAATGGCCGAGAAACATTCCTGCTAAATCGAGCAGCACTTCAGAAGAGGCTTCCCCATCGAATCCGAGCAAGACGCAGGAGAGCGGATACTTGAAGCGAATCGCACGTTTGAATTCTTCATCGAGTTTGTAAGAAAGAAACGCGTAGTTGAAAAGCTTTGTTTCGGGATCGACGATGGCATCGATCAAATCAGGATCCTGTTGCCCTAGCGCGTCTTTGAGCAAGTTTTCCGCAAAACTCGGTTGAGGAGTTTTTTCTGCTTTTCTTAAAAGTTCGTCGACTTTGACCTGAGGAAAATTAGCGTTGAGCAAATCTTCGAGTCCTTGTGGCTCCAAGGGTAAGCGCAAAGTGCCATCCGCACCGCAAAACCGAGCGATGCCAGAGCCATAGCGATCCTCTGCAGGGAGAACGACAAAAATCTTCCAAGCACTGTTGCCTTTCCATTGACGGCAAATTTCATAGGGATTGCCGTCTGGAAGTTGGTGATCGAGAAAAAGGAAGCCTTCACCCTCTTTAATCGCTCCATTGAGTTCTTTCGCCGTTTTTAAAATGCGGCTTTTCGCAGTAGGCAGCGTCCCTACAGCCGCATTCCATTGAGATACGACTTTGGGATTTGCACTGACCAAAACGAACTCCGTAGAAACTGTTTTCGATTTGGCTCGACCGCTAACTGGACTCTTGACCTTGCTCATCTGTCTTCTCCTCACTGGGATATTGCCTTGAGTATCTCCTCAGGGACTTCAAAGTTTGCGTAAGTCTGCTGTACATCGTCGTGATTGTCGAGTTCTTCCATCAAAGAGATCAATTTCTTTGCGGACTCGACGTTGCTAATGGTCAAAGTTGATTTTGGAATTTGGGTAACTTGGGCGGAAACGAAAGGAACTTTCTTGGTTTCAAAATAGCTTTTCACCGCAGGCAAGCCCGTTGCCGCGGTAAGGACATGAAATTGATTTCCCGCTCGTTGAACGTCCTCGGCTCCTGCTTCCAAGGCGAGCTCCATGAGCTTGTCTTCTGCCATGGTTTTTTCTTCTAGGACGAGAACTCCCTTTTTATCAAACATCCAACCAACCGCGCCGCTCGCTCCTAGATTTCCCCCATGGGTTTCAAACATCTTCTTCATCTCAGGTGCCGTGCGATGACGGTTGTCCGTTAGCGCATCCACCATCACGGCCACTCCATCGGGTCCATAACCTTCGTAAACGATTTCTTCAAAATTCATGCCTTCGAGTTGTCCGGTACCTTTTTTGATCGCGCGTTCGACCGTGTCCTTGGGCATTGAAGCTTCGCGGGCTTTTTCCAAGGCATAACGAAGTTTGAGATTCGAATCAGGACTTCCTCCCCCTTGTTTCGCCGCCGAAATAATTAGACGAGCAATTTTGGAATGTAGCTTGCCACGCTTCGCGTCAACTGCCGCTTTGCGATATTGAATATTGGCCCAATGAGAATGTCCTGCCACGTTTTAGAGTAACCTTTCTGGATTTTTCTTTTTGAGAGCGGCCCATCATATCCTTCCCTGAAAAGACGCGCAAAGATTTGAGCGAAGAAGTATCTCTAGAAACTGCGATCGACCACAGTTTCGATGGGAATTTGCGGCGCTGGCAAAGGCCCGATCAAAGTTTCGATTTCGCGAAGACGAGACTGTAACTCTTCTAAGCGCAGACGTAGAGCTGGAGAGATTTCATCTGCAGCCGGAATTCCATTTAATATCGAAGCGGCGCTTACACCGTTGCAATATTGCAAAAGCAGCTCGGCAAGTTCAGCGCTGACTCGCCAGAAATTCTCTTTTTCTTCTGGAGGAATAAAAGATTTGAGCGTTCTCCAATCTGCAATGGACTCGCGAATGAGCTCGGCTTCTTTTTCGGTTCGCGCAAGCTTCTCCCACAGCAAACGATCTCCCGGGAAACGCACCGCAATTTTGCCCAAAACATGAGAAGCGCCGACCAAATCTTTTCGTTCTAAGAGCAGTTGTGAATATGGCTCGCCAGCTCTGCGGAACAATTCTGAGTCAAGCAAACTGAGTTTATCTAAACGCGGCAGGAGTTCTCGATAGCTGGTCACCGCAGCGTCTTTATCGCCTAATTCATTTTGCACTTCGGCAAAGGCCAAGGCCCACTCCAACTGCTCTGGCTCGGATTCTTTCAAATGCATGAGCCGAGTGCGTGCCTTGGAATAGAACTCTCGCTCCGAACCCGCAGGTAAATTGGGATTCAAGCTGACTTCCCGAGCGGAGAGTCGGTAAGCAGGGACTAAAAGCTTTTCTGCTTCCAAAACGGTCGGCGTATCCAAGCCTTCCGTGGCGAGAACTTTCTCCGCAAAATGAATGGTCCAACGCAATTCTTTACGCGCCCAAGCTTCGCTAGCAATTCGCATCCATTGTTTTGTCTCTTTGCCAGCGAGTGACTCCAAGGCAGAGAAAAAACTCTCGCGATCATCTTTTTCTCTCAATTCAAATTTCAGTAGAGAATCCAAACCAGAACGATCGCCAATTTTCCCTAAAGCTAGAAAAATGCCGCGCCGCAACGCCAAGTCTGTTTCTATCTGAAGCTGTTGAAGCAGAACGTTGGAGCTAGATTCGTCATGAATTTCTCCCAAGAGATCAACGGCCTGTTTTCGATTTTGATAGGCAGGATCTTGCAAGAAAGCGTGCAAAGCGGGCAAAACAGCAGGAGCATTTTCTGTACGAATCGCTAGCTGTTTAAGCGCATTGGCAGAATTGAAACGTACGTTGAAATCGCTTTCTTGATTGGGATCTAAAGAGAGGCTCAAGTCGCGCACGGATTCAGGAGTTGCGTAGATATTCAATGCCAACGCTGCGTGTTTTCGTACCTCAGCAATCGGATCTTCGCGTAAGCATCTCCCCAATAAACGCGCGAATTCCGGAGAAAGCTTTCCAGCCGGATCGGAACGAGAGAGAGAATGGAGTAAATCGAGGCGAAACTCTAATTCATCATGTCGTCGCCCTTCGACCCATCCACGAATGATCTGTGCGAAAACAGAAAAGACCTCTGGCTGAGAAGTAAAGGGAGTTAATGCACGAACTGCGACTCGACGTTCGCGTGCTAGATCGGAATCGAGTACTTCGAGCAATAAGGACAAAGCCTTGCGATTCCCTGCTCCAACACTTCCTAAAGTAGCCAAAATCGCTTCACGAACTTCTGGTTCGTATTCCACGAGAAATTGACGGCAAAGTGGTTCGATGGCTTTGGAAACGGCCGCATCATTTCGAAAATTTCCAATGCCGCTTGCAGCAAGTTTGCGCACTCCAGGAGAAGCCGCAGAAAGGTAGCTCAAATGTCGATCAAGATCGTCACGCAGAAGCTGTTCTCTTAATGCAATTTCCTCTTTTTCTGCATAATTCAGCGATTCCTCTAGAATTTTTTCTCGCGCCCAAGTCTTGCGACTCTCCCACCACAATTCAAACGCGGCTCGATCTACAAACCACCGTCCAGTAATTTTTCTCAGCGCTTCTCGGCCTGTTTTAGAAAAACTAGCTGTATCGAGATATGGAGCAATATCTCCCACAGCTTCAAGCAAACCTAATTCCCCCGCCGTGACAATCGCCGCTCTTCGGAACGGTTCTCGACTAACCGGAGAAGCGATGACACGAAGTATTTCTGCGACTAGGCGACGACCTTGATCGGGCATTTTTCGGAAGGCATCAATCGCGGCCACACGTACAGGCTCTCTGGCATCGCTGACTAAAAGCAACATTTCTTCAAGAGCCGAATAGTTTCCCGCCGTAGAGAAAGCCGTCAGTACTGCCTGAGTCGTATCTGGGTCTTGAGCGTTTCTCAGCAGATCGCGGAGAAATTCGATTCCTTCGCCGGAATCCGTTTTCAATGTGAGAATTTGGAAAGCTGCGATGCCTTTGCGGGAGCTATCCGTTTGAGAAGTGAGTATTGATTTCAGTCGAATTAATTCTTCAGAAGCGGAAATCG
>CAZMYG010000048.1:551-17317 GCA_964570465.1 uncultured Planctomycetales bacterium | reverse complement strand
GCCTGTGGACAACTTAGGATTAGTAGTCATGTCGTGAAATGACCCTCAAGCACATGAAAACTGGCCAGCTTCAAAGTTAGAAAATAGAATTCACTCCCAATTTATTAATTTGAAACAATTTAAATAAGATAATTTTTATCCGACCTTCTCTTCAATCTTGGGATAATCTTTTTTAGACCTCGATCACGTATTTAGCACTTGGGAAAGTGCTGTATCAATTTTGAAATGAAAAGGGGACCGTATGAAAAAAATTAAGAAACTTGAGTTGAAAAGAGAAACCGTTCGGAATCTCCAGGTGAATGACTTGGGAAAATTGAATGGTGGAACTGGCACTCCTGCAATGCCCTTCCTGACTCCTTACTGCAAAGTCGCAAGCGAAATATTGGAAAGCCTTGAGCGTTTTTCGCCTGCCTCAGAGGCTACAGTCCACGAAATTTCAAATAGTTTGGCTCAGAGCATCAAAGAAGCCTCCCAGGCTGTTTCTCAGTTTGTTAGTGCGAACTTCTGCATGTCTAACCAACGTCCTCAAAGTTGCGCATCCGTTCAAGGAACATCTACTTCGATGCTTCAGTCTGGAGGAACAGGCTGTGGTCGCTGGATATAGGGAGTAGTTTTATACGGTGAAATTGGCGGAGAGACATGGATTCGAACCCTGGAGACTGTTGCCCGCCTACACGCTTTCCAAGCGTGCCCATTCGGCCACTCTGGCATCTCTCCTAACAACAATAAATTTTCAATCGCCCATGGCGGAGAGAGAGGGATTCGAACCCCCGGTCGGGTTACCCCGACACTCGCTTTCGAGGCGAGCCCATTCGGCCGCTCTGGCATCTCTCCGACTTACGGCAAAATCTTGGCCGTTCTGAGCGGTTTTTGAAGGCCGACGCAGTTTAAAAAACTCCTGCATCAACGATCTGCATTCTTCTTCACGCACTCCGGTCTTCAATTGAACGCGATGGTTCAAGCGAGAGTTTTGAACGATATTCTCGATCGAACCACAGGCTCCAAACTTCGCGTCCTTCGCTCCAAAGACAATTCGCGACACGCGCGCATGAAGCAATGCGCCGGCGCACATGAAGCAAGGCTCGATCGTTGAATACACCGTTGTCCCAATCAAACGCCCCACTCCTAGCGCTTCGCTGGCCATGGTAATCGCCAACATCTCCGCGTGTGCTGTTGGGTCGTGCAAACGCTCGCACTGATTGTGCGCTCTCGCAATCACCTTGTTCTCCAAAACAATGATTGCCCCCACCGGAACTTCCTCGTCTTCATAGGCATTGGCCGCCTGATCCAGGGCGAGGCCCATGAAATAAGCATCTCTTTCGATTTCGTCCGCGGGAAACAGCATCTACGACCTCATCAAACTTATGGTGCGCCCGAGAGGAGTCGAACCTCTAACCCCCAGCTCCGTAGGCTGGTGCTCTATCCAGTTGAGCTACGAGCGCGAGAACCGAATGGTTTAGCCGAAGCATCGAAGAGCGTCAACCAGGGACGAGAGAAAAATCTACACGGGCTTACGGTTACAAAGCGGCGTCAATTCGCTATGAATTGTTGGTGGAAGCTAGGTTGCAAAAGCACCGATGTGGGAGATAATCATTTTTCTCAATTTCTCACATTAAGAGTCTGAGGAGATTACCAATGAAAATGAGCACAAACCGAACCCTTTCTTCCTTCGCTGTTCTGGCTTTGAGTTCTGCATGGATTCCTCTTGGCCTGCAACGGGAGAAAATCGTTACTACCCCAAGCCTAAGTCAACTCGCTCAAACGGCGGCTCAGAATTTGCAATTACGTCAATGTGAAATTGTTTCTATCAACTCGACTCTTACAGCGGAATCTGCTCCTGTAGTCACCATTTCTCGGGGAAAAGATGTACTTACCTTGGTACTTCAATCTCACTCTGTTCGAAGTCCCAATTTCAAATTGGAAGCGCAGCTCGCTGATGGAAGCTATCAAGAGTTTTCTCCCGGAGCTGTGCGAACCTATCGGGGCACTGTCATTGAGTATCCAGAAAGTCGCGTCGCAGCCTCGATTCTCGAAAACGGTTTAGAAGCTCGCATCGATCTCTCGGAAAATGAAACTCTCTGGGTTGAACCCATTGCTGGTCGAGTCGAAGGGGCCTTAATCAATCAATATGCGCTTTACCGCCAAGAGGATGTGATTCCCAGTAACAAGCGCTGCGAAGTTTTTGGAGAAGCGGCCATGGTCCCACATAGCCCGAATCTTGGAGGCGCAGCACTAGGAGGATCGAGCCTTTTACTAGCACAACTCGCTTTGGATGCTGATGTGGAATATTTCAATGCCCACGACGGCTCGGGCACTCTCGAACAGCGAATCGCCAACACGGTCGCAGCGATGGAAACCGTAATCAATGCCCTAAATGTGACCTACGAAACTCAGGTACAAATTACTCACCATGTTGTTCACAGCATTGTGCGCACCGCAGAACCAGACCCTTATTCCTCCACGAACGCAGGAACGCTCTTGAACCAATTCACAAGCCAGTGGAATCAAAACCACCAAAACATTCCAAGAGATATGACTCATCTCTTCACTGGGAAACAAATTGCTGGAGACGTCATTGGAATCGCCTGGCTCGGCGGAGTCTGCAACAACAACAAATACAGTCTCGTTCAATCTGATTGCTGTGGAAGTGCGGCTTGTCGCAGAGATCTTTCCACCCACGAACTGGGACATAATTGGAATGCACAACATTGCTGTACAAGCGGTTGTGAGCAAAATTGTTCGAATAATACGACGATGTTTCCCAGCCTGCTCTGTGCGAACAACTTCTCGACTGCATCCCGAAATCAAATCATTGCTTACCGCGACAGCCGCCCACCAGGATGTT
Source organism: uncultured Planctomycetales bacterium (assembly GCA_964570465.1). Lineage (GTDB taxonomy): Bacteria > Planctomycetota > UBA1135 > UBA1135 > CAZMYG01 > CAZMYG01. Next base: position 14,472 of record CAZMYG010000048.1, on the reverse strand, counting down.
TATCCTCGCCCGATATTCTTCTTTCTTTAGCGCTCTTTGGCCCGGCACAAGTTAATGAAGGAACAACGGTACAAATCACGGCTATCGCTCAGTACGCAGAAAGTGGTTCCGTCGATGTGACTTCGGAAACCTCTTGGCATGTGTTGCCACCGTCTGCCGGAGATATGCAATTTGGCACTGGCATTTTCACTGCTGACAATGTCGCAAACAATGTGAGTGCGCAAATCCTTGCCTCTTTCTCAGATCTGACAGGCGAGGCGGACGCAACACTGCCCATCACAGTAGTCGATACCGATCTCGCCATACTTGCCAGTGATCCGGTCGATCAAGCCATCGATGCACGCCAACCTTCAAACATCGACGGCTCCAATCCGATTGGTTGGCAAAATATCGATATCACTTTCGATGGAGATACAGCAGCACTGACGGCTTCGGATTTCACTGTCACAAAACAGGGTGGAGTGCTTCCTGCGCCTAGCATCATTGCAGTTTTCTTGGCTCCGATCCCAAATAACCCTGGCAATATTTCTCGAATGATTCTCAGCGCTCCCCTAGAGCCCGGGAGCCGTTTGACTGTGCTCCACAATCAAAGCGCTGGAAGCGTGCGTTTGGGATATTTGCCCGGAGATGTCAATGCCGACGGGACTGCTAGCCCAATCGACATTCTTGCTCTCATCGATGTGCTCAATCAAATTGTGAGCAGACCGATTTGGTCTACGGATATCAATCGATCCGGAAGCGCGGAACCTAGCGATATTCTTCGAGTGATTGACTTACTCAACGGGGCGGATGCATTTGCTGTTTGGAATAACGTTAGTCTGCCTTAAGACTCTCAAACATTAATTGAGTGGGAGGACGCCATGTATTGGCTGGGAATTTTTCTCAGTGTCTTGGGCTTTGTCGATTCCAAGGAAGTGAATGAGCGATTCGGCTTAAAAGATAGCCGCCTGCTCAATCTAGAGATCCCCCAGGACTCGACGGTTTTTCCTCTCCATATCGAAGGAATTGAGTATCTGATTGCGTTAGAAGCGCATTCGGTTCGCAGTTCCAACTATCGACTCCTCATTCAAAAACCAGATGGATCCTATGAGGATCAAACTCCCGGTCCTGAAACTAGCTATCGAGGAAGTGTTGTCGACGATCCAGGTAGTGTGATTGCGGCTTCGATCTCTACACAAGACAGACAACTCGAAGCCAAAATCATCTTTTCTGACGGAAGAAAGTATTGGGTAGAACCGCTATCACGTCGTTTTCCTTCTAGTCCTTCTTCCTTCTATGTTCTTTATCGCAACTCAGATGTGATTGCTTCGAAAGGGCTCTGCGCTGCCAAGTCTCATTCCCCGTGGATTCAAGCTCCGGTTTTGAATCCCCCATCCAGCAATTCCAGCTCAAACCTAGGCTTTCCTTACATTGCGGAACTCGCGGCTGATGCTGATTTCGAATATTTCCAGAATCACGGCAGCAGCATCAACAATGTAGAACAGACCATTCACAATGTGATTAACCAAGTCAATGTGGAATTCGAGCGCGATGTAAATATCCGCCACATGATCAGTGCCATGATTATTCGCACTGCAGAACCAGATCCTTACGACAGTTCCAATTCTGGAGCCTTACTCAATCAAGTGGCCTTCCAATGGCAAAATTTCCACGACGAACTTCCTCGAGATGTCACGGAACTGTTTACGGGAAAAGAAATTGACGGGAATATCATTGGCATTGCCTGGTTGGGAGGAATTTGCGGTTCCTCTGGCTATAACGTCGTTCAATCGGACTGCTGTGGCAGTGGGGCCTGTCGAAGTGATCTCTCAGCACATGAGCTCGGGCATAATTGGAACGCTCCTCATTGTGAATGCGCAAACCCTCCTTTCACCATGAATCCGTGGATTACTTGCTCGAATCAGTTCTCTGCGGAATCAATTCAGGCAATTGTCGCTTATCGCGATTCGATTGCTGAGTGCATCCCCAATGATCTCTTAGAACAACTCGTCCTATCGGGTCCCACAGAAGTCGCGGAAAATACGACGGCTCAATTTGCGGCGACAGCAGAGTTCCTTTACGGCCCTAACGAAGATGTCAGCGCTCAAACTTTTTGGCATATTTTGCCTCCCTGGGTCGGCCATATCAGCTCTAGCGGGAGTTTTATTGGAAATGAAATACTCCAGGATACCCAAGTGACGATTTATGCCTCGTACAGCGATCATCGCGGTTCGGATAACGCGACTTATCAATTTACTTTGCTCAACACAGATTTACCCATTGCTATTACTTCTAGTTCTCCGCCCCATCTCTCGATCGACGCAAGACAACCTTCTGCAATCGATGGCAACGAAATCGAAGGATGGCAAAGTTTGGATTTGAACTTTGATAGCAATGTGCAAGGTCTTGCTCTATCGGATTTCTCGATTGAACAAATTGGAGGCTCTTTGCCTGCACCAACTCTAAGCTCAATAAATATCCTTGGCCCTCAATCTATACGTTTACTATTCAATCGCTCTCTTGAGCCTGGCACTTGGACAAACATTCGCTTTGAATCAAATGATTCCGAAATCCGGCTCGGCTTTCTACCGGCTGATGTCAATGGCGATGGCACGGCTGGACCTGCAGATATTCTCTCTTTGATTGATTCTCTTAATGGAGTTGTTAATCACCCCCCCTTTTCCACGGATATCAACCGCTCAGGGGTTCCAGAACCGAGCGATATTTTGAGAGAAATCGATTTACTCAATGGAGCGGGAGAGTTCGCAGTATGGAATGGCTTTACCTTGCCCTAAGGCCTTTCTCCACATCGTTTCCACAACAATTCCGCGAATTTTCCACAATTTTTGCACCAGGGGGGTGACAAAATCCCCTAATTCGGCTAGAAATTTCTCGACGACTTGAGCAGACAACCGGGTGGTCTAGGGCATTTCAGGCGGTTAAGAACTCCCCAAGACAAAAGGAGAAGCCCTTTGGACGAATGTCTGCCAAATCTAGATTCTGGTTTGGGTGCTACAGAGGAATGTTCGACGGGTTTTGAAATGAACCAAAACCAGTCAGAACTCAAAACACCTCTACGTCTTCTTCTCGTCGACGATGAACCGGAAATACGCAAAATTCTCTCTACTCAATTGAAATCCGAAGGATTTGTCATCGACGAGGTTTCCTCAAGCCGCGAAGCGATCGGGCAAATGCGCCGACGGGACTATAACGCGGTGCTCTGCGACATCCGAATGAATGGAATGAGTGGAGTAGAGCTACTTCAAGCCATCCGAGTTTTTGATCATCGCATCGCTTTCCTCTTGGTTTCCGGATTGAACGATCTTTCTCTTGCTGTGGAGAGCATGAAACTCGGTGCAGACGACTACATTCCCAAGCCTTTCAAACTAGAAGAGATGCGTGAGCGAGTGCTCAAGGCTCTTGAGAGAAGACGCAAGCTTTGGGAGTCTCTGGATCGCGAAAAAAATATGACTAGTGCAATCCAAGAAAGAGACCGAGAAATCCTCAAACGCGATCGAGAGATTCACGCGCTATTTCTCAAGGGAGTACAAAGCATTGTCTTGAGCTTAGAAGCCAAGGATCGCTATACCAAGAATCACTCGAAAAAGGTCAGCGAGCTTTCGGACAAGATCGCAGAAGAGATGGGTTTTGGTCCCTCGATGCGTCGGCGAATTCGGATAGCCGCACTTTTGCACGATATTGGAAAAATCGGGATCGATCGAAAGATCTTGCACAAAGAAGGCCCGCTGACGGACGAAGAATACGAGAAGATCAAAGAGCACCCTCTCATTTCTGAGAGAATCTTGAAACCAATGATGCGCCGATTTCCGGATATCGTGCTTTCGGTGCGACATGAACATGAAAAGTTTGACGGCTCAGGCTATCCCGATGGGCTCAAGGGGGACTCGATTCCGATGGCTTCTCGAATCATTGCGGTTGCAGACTGTCACGATGCCATCACTTCGGATCGACCCTACCGAAAAACGCAGGCCAAAGAAATTGCGGTGAAAGTCATTGAATCCGGATCTGGAACTCAATTTGATCCCAACGTTGTCACGGCCTATCTCAAAGTATCCCCTAGGTTGTAATCTCTTTCTTTCTATGAATGCTACAACTCAAGCACTTCACCAATATGTCGTTTTCTGGGAACGCCCTGAGCTTCAAGTCATTGAAATCAGCGGAAACGATCGCCTTGATTTTCTTCAACGGATTTTAAGCAACGATGTAAAGAAGCTACGCCCTGGAGAAGGTCAAGAGTCCATGCTTTTGACTCACACCGGAAAAATCTCCATTCATTTTCGTTTGTTCGCGAAAAAAGATCTTTTACAGCTTGTTGGCGAAAAAGATTGGATTCCAAAAATTTTGGCTCAGCTTGAAAAGTTTCGTTTCGCCGAGAAGGTGAATTTCTGTTTGAAAGAAGAGATTCATTTTCTTTCCGTGCAAGGTCCGCAATCACGGCAAAGGCTGGAGTCTTTATGGAAACATCCAATGCCTCGCGAGATTGAGAGCTACCAAGAAATCGAATTCGACGGAAAAACTCTTTTTGTTTCCCACACGCGGGATTGTGAGGAAGAAGGTTTTTGGCTTGGGGTTGATTCCTCTGGATACACAAACCTAGTCCAAACTCTCTCTAGCACCGGGATTGTTCCTGCAGACGCATTGACGATGGAAGCCGCTCGCATTGAAGCCGGCATTCCAAAATTGGGAGTAGAGCTCGATGAAACGGTTTATCCCCCACAAGCTAATCTCGAGCGTGGGTATTCTTTGAATAAAGGCTGCTACACAGGCCAAGAAGTGCTAGCGCGAATGAGAACTTATGGAGGAGTCCCTAAAAAGCTGGTAGGGATTGTATTCAAAGAGGCGAATTCACTCGTAACACCCTGCGCGATTCGTGTTAACGATCAGGAAATTGGCAGTCTGCGATCTTTTTGTGTTTCTCCGCGTTCGGGAAAAGGAATTGGGCTTGGCTATGTCTTGAGCGCGCACGCTCTAGCGAATGCAGAAGTATCTGTGGAATCTAACTCAGGACTTATTGTTCCGCTCCAACCACAATCGCATGGCTTTTGGATCGAGAGTCAGGCGAAAGTTTCTGAGTAAATCGAGACCCAACACTCCCCCGGTTAATAATCCTGAAGTATCCATCGATGCCATTACCGGCAAACGCAAGTCCTTCAATTGAAAGGCCCCAATGTTGAGTTGAGTCCCGGCAACTTCTTTGAGAGAAGCTCCCCAACCCTGTGCACCAGCAACGTAATGCACTTGGCTTGAAGCCTTGGATTCCAGCCCTGAATCTTTAAGCATCCAAGGACTAAGCGAACTCTGGTTCGAACCTGTATCTAAGCGAAAGGCATATTCCTTCTCGCCTTCGCAACGCACAGGTAAATACAAATTCAATCCGGTACTGAATAAGGCCAGCCCACCAGAACGATTCTCGGTGGAGTTTTCTAAAGAGAGCGTGTTGCTTTCAAAATCGACAGAGAGTTGGAAGTGACGAAGAAAGGACATTCCCAATACTCCTCGCGCTTCAAAAACGGGATGCAAACCAAATAAGCGAAACTGCAAGGAGCTATCTTCAACGATTAGTACCGGCACATGAGCTACGCGCAAGGAACCCAGTTCTAGAATTCCAATTTTTCCATAGGAGGCAGGAAAGGGATTCCCTTCCAAATCCAATAACACTCCTCCTTCCACACGCGTGTAGATTCCAATTTCTTTTGCAAGAGATTGAGTGATCACAGAAAAACTGGCGCCTGTATCTAAAACGAAACGCGCTGAGTGATTGCGTTCTAAGCGCAGTTCGACTTCGAGCAAGGTTTTCCCTTCTAAAGAGAGATCCGTCCGACTCCCCGAAAGGATTTGATGAGGAGTTTCAGAGAAACTCTCGAGAAAACGCGCGAAAGCATCGTCTTCTTTACTTCCCAGATCTCGGAGTAATTGCGCGGCTTGAGCATAGTGTTCATTTTCAATGGCAATCGTAAGAATTTCTCGATCTACGGATTCTCGAAGTTCTGCATCCTTCAAAACAGCTCGATCAAAGACTTCGAGCGCCTCCTGAGTCCGACCTCGTCTTCGAAGTGCTTGGCCATAAAGAAATAAATCTTTGCCGGTCTCCATGGTTTGAAGACTTCTTTCTAGAGAGACGAGAGCACGATCGATTTGACCGATTTGCAGCCACATTTCCGGTTGAGCGATTTCTGCATTTTCCAAATGCGCAGTTGTTTGGCTTTGGCGTTTCAACGGGGTATCGATGCAGGCAAAGAGAAAAATAGAAATCAGCACCGCAAAAACTGCCTTCATTACAATTCCTTGGCCAAAGAGATTCGGGATCGATGTCCTTGGTTGCTAATCGAACGCACTCCAAAGAAATAGTTATCGAGAACGAGATCTAGCGTGAGACTCGTTGACTTGCCGACATTCTTGCTGCCTGACCAATGGACTTCGTCCGTTTTTCGCCAGACGATTTCATAGCTTTCTAGGTTTTTATCTTCGAGAGTATCCCAGCTCAGCTTAGTGACAGTAGAAACAGCTCCCTTGGCGACGACGTTTTGAGGAGGGCGTGGCGCAAGTGCTGCGGAAACGATGGTCAGTAAATTGAGCTGTGCAACTCTGGCCGTGTAGTCGAAATCTACATATTCCGGTAAGTCTCCATACTGAAGCTCCCCTTCGATTCGAACGTTTTGATGTTGGCGGCGATAGCTTTCGTTTGCTTCGGTAAAACGAATTGCGGGAAATCCCTGTTCTTCGAAAGGCAAATGATCTCCTCCACGAGCAATGCGATCACGACGGAAAATCAATTGAACATTTAGCTCTGGCAAATATTGCGCGGCGGCATTGCGCGCGAGTTTTGCCCATTCTCGCGAGGCAGAATTTCCTTCGAGAGCTTGGGAAAACACTCGAATCGTTTTGGGTTCGCGGATTCCATTTTCGCCCAGCGAAGATCCGACAATGTCGTTGGCAATCACTCCATCAACAAAAGTGCCAGAATCTTTCAACGATTTGGCATGGTGCTTTGAACCTAAAAGTCCCTGTTCTTCTCCGGCATAACAAACAAATAGAATAGTCGCTGGAAAAAATTCCTGGCTCAGCACACGCGCTAGTTCAACCGTGACTGCAGTACCGCTAGCGTCATCATTGGCTCCAGGAGCAAATCCCTCTGTGTCAAAGCGATCGCTGTTGATCGAGTCATAATGGCCGTTAACGATATAAATTCGTTCGGGATCACTCACACCGGGCAATTTTGCAATTACATTGGCGACTTGGAGAGGAGTCTTGATTCTTTTTCCTTCAGCTTCAAACCAGTCCTCAAAGACTTCAAGCCTTCCTCCGGACTGCTCTTTGAATGATTCCAATTTCTTTTTCAGATAACGACGTGCAGCCCCGATTCCCTTATCCCCTTCCTTACTCTCTCCGTTTGTATTTCGATTATGAAAACTGACGAGATCGAGAACAGTCTTGCGAATCTCGGCAGAAGACACTTTTTTCAAGCTTACCTTGATAGGATCTTCCTCAAGGAAAATAGACAATAATAAGAAAATTCCAAATATCATCGCGGACTCCCTTTTTCGGCACGGTCTTTGCTCACAGCTGGAATTCCCTAATTCATAACAGGCAAGGGCCTGAAGGAGAATAAAAACATGTATCTAAAAGTAGACAGTAAGTTGTTGTTATTTTTCGGGATCGCAATTTCCCTGATGAGTTGTCATAAGAAAAGTTCTTCCAATCCTCCAACTCCCATCATTCAAACAACTTCCTTTGTTTCATCAGAAATTTCGGTTTCGGACATCACCCCAAGCCTATTAATCCAACGCTTTGGTTCCTCCTTGTTACATTTCCGATCAAATGGCGAATTTGAGAATGCAGGATGTTTAGGCCCTTGCACTTTGATTCTCCAACCTCCGATGCTTGGTCATTACGAAATCCAAAATAACGGGGTGCTGAATATTGCCATGGAGAACGCCGATCAACTTTACGGAACCGTCAATCCAGCTGAGGATATTTTGTTCACGAAAAGTTCGCTAATTGCAACACTCCCAGGACTTGGGCCAACCTTTCAAATGGCTGTCAGCGCTACATCTTTTCCCGAGAGTGAAATTCCGTCCTTTGATGGACATTACAGCTTCCTAGGAATCCGCATTCCTTCAATATTAGGGCTTCCAGATACTACAGCTCCTATTCAAGCTCTTCGAGGATCCATGACCATGATTCAAACCGAAAGCTTCGGAGGATCCTTCTTCGTTACTGCGGAAATAACTCAGAATGCACTGATCGGAATGCAGGGAACGTTTTCCATCGGTGCTGACCTGCAAATTATTTTTTCACTGGACGGATTTGCCAGCGAAATCTGGGCAGGTAGTTTTGCCCCTTCAGGTCTTTTGCTGCTCACAGATAAAAGTTCAACAGATGATGGTTATGTAGGAAGTTACTATGCCATTCCGGATAGCAATTTTGAGGGAGGCAATAGCTTTGTGTTTGAAGGAAATTACCGAGTCGCGCGGATGCAGTTCCGAAAGGAATCCGTCAATCTTGGAGCGATTGGAAGAATATTCGGTTCCTACAGAACCTTTGAAGACAATGGAACTTTTTCTGATTTTTGCGATTCGCAATTTGAATGCGCTGGTGTCAATTTGAACGTTCCATACGAACTCAATGCTTTAGGAGAAATCACTCTTTTCGATCCACTGCTAGAGCATCAAGTTGCCAATGGAGCCGTAACTCCAGATCTAGGAGCGTTCGTCGCGATCGAACAACCACCTTCTCTCTCTGCAGCTTTACCCCAAGAAGTTTCGTTAATCGTTGGGATTCGTTTAGTTCCCTAGGAGGCTTCTACCTGTCATCTCCTCTGGAGAGACAAGTCCCATCGCTGCAAGCAAGCTCGGTGCAACATCGCCGAGCTTGCCGTTTTTTTGGAGAGAACGTTTTCGATGTTCTTCGGAGATCAGAATAAAAGGAACTGGATTGGTCGTGTGCGCGGTGTGTGCTTGATTCGTTTCTTCGTTCCACATCAACTCGCAATTGCCGTGATCGGCAGTAATCGCCATCATCCCGCCCTTTTTCAAAATCAAATCGGAGAGTTGTTTCACACAATCATCGGTGATTTTGACGGCGGCGAGCGAAGCATCCCAAACTCCTGTATGCCCGACCATGTCCGGATTTGCATAGTTGATGAGATAGAAATCATGCGAATCGGAATCGATCTTTTGTAACAAAGTGCTCGTGACTTCGGGCGCACTCATTTCGGGCTTCAAGTCATAGGTCGCGACCTTCGGTGAAGGAATCAAAATGCGATCTTCTCCAGGAAAGCTCTGTTCCTCTCCCCCATTAAAAAAATAAGTGACATGAGCGTATTTTTCCGTCTCGGCAATCCGTAGCTGACGCAGCCCCGCTTGAGAAACCATCTCACCAAAACTCTTCTGCAAATATTGCGGAGGAAACGCGACGCGAACTTCGAAGCTGTCTTGATATTGAGTCATGCTCGCGACAGCGAAATCTAAACGCGAAGCGCGCGTGAATTCAGAAAACTCTTTCGCGATGAAAGACCAAGTGATTTGGCGCATGCGATCGGGACGAAAGTTGAAAAGGATCAGAGCGTCTCCATCGCGCATGCGTCCTTCTGAGGCGCCGCCAATCACTGTCGGTTGAATGAATTCATCGTTTTCCGCACGCGCATAACCAGCGTCCACTGCTTCGAGCGCAGTCTTCGCGTTCTCTCCGACTCCCTGGGTTAAAAGTGTGTGGGCCCTGCCTGTTCGATCCCAACGCTTGTCACGATCCATCGCAAAATAGCGTCCGCAAACACTGGCGATGCGCCCGAGCTTGAGCGTTCGCATTTTCTCTTCAATGGCGGCGATATAGCCCTTCGCAGATCGCGGCGGCGTATCTCTGCCATCGAGCAAAGCGTGGAAGAAAACTTTTTCTGCAGGAAATTTCTTCTTCGCACAGAGCTCAAGGAGAGCGAGATAGTGACGATCCGAAGAGTGAACTCCCCCATCGGAAATCAAACCACAGAGATGAACGGCGCCATTTTTTTTGCGCGCGAATTCAATCGCTTCGAGAAATGCCGGCGTTTCAAAAAACACTCCATCTTCAATCGATTTATCAATACGTGTAATCGGCTGCCAAACCACGCGTCCGGCGCCAATATTGAGATGCCCCACTTCGGAATTCCCCATCAAACCATGAGGTAAACCTACATCGCGACCGGACGCAGAGAGCAAGGTCGAAGGATATTTTTGCTGCAACTCTTCCATATGCCGCGCCGGCGCGGAGCGAATGGCATTCCATTTTTTCTCTGCTCTTTCTCCCCAACCATCCAAAACTGCGAGAAGAACCGGGCCACGCTTCCCGCTCATACATTGCTCCCGGTTGTGGCGTTGAGAATTGCTGCCACCAAAGCTCCGGATTCTTGACGAATTTTTTCGGCGCGCTGTTTCAACTCCAAAGCCTTTGAGTCGTCTTTCAGAGAACCAGCATTCACCAACACATTGAACCAAGCACTCTCCACCGCAGCACCCAAACAAAGTGCTCCGCTTGCCAAATCACTCGAGAGATTTTTGTTGGTCGAAGCAGCGAGCGTGGACAACACCGATAAAGTGTCTCGGGAAAGTTCCATGGTTTGCACGGGCACGGCCATGGCTCCGAGCAACGCTACATTCATCGCTTGCTTGCGAGCTGCTTTTTCTACGTCCGTCGATTTTGGCATCGCCAAAGCCGCCGAAACTCGATCGTAGGCTCCCGCATCCGCATCAGCTAAAGGAAGTAATTTTTCTTGGAGAAGAACTAATTGCCCCGTCGCATTTTCCATCGCAGCGGCGTGCTCTTTATATTTTTCTCCAGTAGTAAAACGACAAACCATAGTCCCCAGTGCCGCGCCTGCAGCACCGAGCACCGCTGCCATCGAACCTCCGCCCGGTGTCGGAGTTTTCGCCGCTAAAGAATTGAGAAATTCATGAATAGAAAAATCCGCAAATGATCGAGCCATTTCGAAAGTTTACGCGAGGAAGCTTTCTTTGCAATCACGGCCATTCGCCCTACACTCACGCCGATGGAGAGTTTCAAGGGTTACACACTCAATGCCTTTCAGCAGCAATCTGTTGTCGCGATACGCGAGGGGAAAAACGTGTTGGTTTCCGCACCGACGGGCGCGGGTAAAACTCTCGTCGCCGAGTACGCCATCGATTTGGCGATCAAAAAAGGGCGGCGCTGCATTTACACCTCCCCCATCAAAGCTCTCTCGAATCAGAAATATCGCGACTTTCGCGACGACCCCAATATCAATCCAGGAATCATGACGGGCGATGTGACCATTAACCCCGAGGGGAAATTGCTCATCATGACGACAGAGATCCTACGCAACACTCTCTTCGAAGATCCCAAACGTTTGCACGATGTGGAATATGTGATTTTCGACGAAATTCACTTTCTCGACGACGCCGAGCGCGGCACGGTTTGGGAAGAGACGATTATTTTTGCGCCACAAGAAGTACGCTTCATTGGACTTTCGGCAACGATTTCCAATCTGCATCAATTTGGCGAATGGATTAGCAATGTTCGTAGTTATCCGCTCGAAATCGTGAGCTCAGTCGATCGTCCCGTACCACTGAAACACTATCTTTATTACCCCGGTCTTGATCCTTTCCCCCCGCGCGAAATTTATAAAATGAGAACTCGAATCGGCCGGGATCGTGGTATTCGAGGAAGAATCGGATCGAAGGGATTACTGGATTGGCTGCTCAAGAAAAAACTCATGCCGATTCTCTTCTTCTGCTTCAGCCGCAAGGAATGCGAAATGAAGGCGCGAGGAAATTGGAATCGACAATTGCTCGATGACAAGGAAAGAGAGCGCATGGACGATCTCTTCCAAAAAATCTGCGCAGACTTTGAACTCAAACTCGAAGACGACGAAGTGGTTCGCCATCTTCATCAACTCGCTTTGCGCGGATTGGGTTATCACCACGCAGGAATGCTCCCGCTACACAAGGAACTCGTTGAGCGATTGTTTACTTCTGGCATGCTCAAGCTTTTGTTCACGACTGAGACTTTTGCCATGGGCATCAACATGCCCGCGCGCTGTGTGATTTTCGATTCGCTGCGTAAATTCGACGGAGTGTCTTTCGACTATCTCTCGACTCGTGACTATATGCAGATGGCGGGTCGCGCCGGTAGGCAAGGCATCGACGAAGAAGGACTCGTATATTCCATTCTCGATCGCAGCTCACTCTTTCAAGCGCCAACAGAACGCATTCTCTCGGGAAAAGTGGAACCAGTTCGGAGCAAATTCAATCTTTCTTATTCCACTCTCATCAACTTACATGAGCGGCTCGGATCAAAACTGTTTGAAGCCTGGGAGAAGTCTTTCAACTTTTTCCAGGCCTCGACACAGAGCAAACAGCAAATTGAAAAGAACCGACGCCGGCAAATGAGTTTGATTGAGAAGAAACTCGCCTTGCTTCGGGAGCTGGGCTATATCGATGAAACATCCGTACTCGATCGCGGCAGAATCGCTTCCCAAATCAATGGCTATGAGCTGCAGATCACAGAGTTTCTTTTCAGTGGATTGCTCGACGAATTGGATATTCATCAAATCAATGCCAGTTTCGCGGCCGTGATCTATGAAGAAAGAAAAGCGGACTATTTTGACAAGCCAGATCCAAAAATCTTGGGGGTTCACAAAGCAACGGTGCGAGATGTGATTCACCGCATTATTGCGATGGAGACCGAACAAGGCATTCCTTCCGCGATTCGCCCTCCGGCATTAGAAACAGTTGGTATTACTCATGCCTGGTCAACGGGAGTGGAGTTTGCCGAACTCTTCTCGCATACCAACCTCGCTCCAGGCGACCTGGTGCGTACCTTCCGCATGACCATTCAGTTACTCCGCCAACTTCGTAAGGCCCTGAGCCCGGAATATCCCCTTTATGACAAGCTGGGCGAGGCGATTCGGGCCATGAATCGCGACGTTGTCGACGCCCGACATCAGCTCGAATTGGGATAGGGTATATTTGAGGGGTTACTTTTTTAGCCCTAGGCCACTATATTTGCTTGACGGGAGTTGTGGGGACTATAAACTTCCGCAAATTTTTTACCGGCAATGAGTTAGCTATCTTGGTTTTATAAGTTCCAAATCAGGAGGATTTCAGAGTCAATGGTTTTAAATGCTTTGCTGATCGCGTTCGTCATCTTGGGTGATTCTTCTAGCGCTCCCGCCCCTCGAAAGGCCCCAATGCGTCCGGCAAAGGCAAATGCCGTGGCTCTCACCACTTCGGATAAGGCTAAACTCAAAGGAGATTGGCTACTTCCTGCAAATCCTGACAAAAAATTCCCCCGAACCGGAGCGGTGATCCTGGTTCATGGCCATGAAAGCGATCGCTCAGAACTCTGGGAACTCCAAAATAAGTTGGCAAGCTGGGGTGCAGCGGTGATGGTTGTCGATCTCCGAGGTCATGGAGAATCGGCGATTGCAAAGAAATCCGCCGAGGAAACTCTCGAAACCCGCCTGATCCAATATCAAGAAGACATCAAAAGCGCCGTCGTCTACGCACGCAAACAGAAAAGCATTGATCCCAACCGTATTTCCATTCTCGGTGTGGATCTTGGAGCCGTGGCGGCGATTCGTTATGCCGGCAATGATTTGCAAATCAAAGGGGTCGGTTTCGTTTCTCCTGAAACCAAAATTGAGAACTTTGATCTCGAAGTTGAAGCGAAGAAACTTCGCAGCCGCAATTTGATGTTGCTGGCTCCGATTGCAGTCAAAGAATCCATGGATGTGATGAAGGAAAAACTGGGCAGCATGCTGGAGCTCAGAACCATCATCGCGGATGGAGAAGCCAGCGGAGCAAACCTCCTTAATATTCGCAAATCGACAGATCCAAATCTGACCTTGGAATTGGAATTGAAACTCTGGTTCCGAGATTTGGGCGCTCTTTCACCTGGACCGTAAAGGGAC
>CAZMYG010000048.1:0-541 GCA_964570465.1 uncultured Planctomycetales bacterium | reverse complement strand
TTGACTTGCTGATTCTGAACGTGGCTCAGCCGGCGCGGTTGTATGAGAACGTAAAGGGACACTCGTTATATTGTCGGATTCGGTAAACCGAATCCGACAATATAACGAGTGTCCCTTTACGCCATCTTCCCGCGCCAACCAAGCACGGTATGCAATCGCGAATAGAAATCCCCGCCTGAAATCTGCATCAACTGGAAACGTTCCTTGGCAGCGTAGACTTCTAATTCATCTTTCTCCCCCACATAGCGCCATTCTTGGCCATCGGCAGTGAACACTCCCTTTCCCTTCACATCGGAAAGAGAAAGCTTCAACGGCCGATCTGAAGGCACTACTAAAGGGCGATTGGTCAAGGTATGAGGACAAATCGGTGTGACAACAAAAGCGTCGAGTTTGGAGTCCAAAATCGGTCCTCCCGCTGAAAGCGAATACCCCGTGGCTCCCGTTGGAGTAGCTACGATGATTCCATCGCAACGGTAATCGATCACCGGCTCCTGTCCCACCGCAAGCTCTACCGTGATCATCTTGGTCTGAATTTCGCGTG
>CAZMYG010000047.1:0-17500 GCA_964570465.1 uncultured Planctomycetales bacterium | reverse complement strand
GGCGAGACTATCCACCGGGAGAGCATACTTTCCGTCGAGGAAAAGTTTCCGAGTATGGTATTCAGCTTCGCGAGAAACAAAAACTCAAGAGAATTTATGGAGTTCTAGAGAGACAGTTTCATCTCTATTTTGAGAAAGCCTCACGTTTACCAGGTAACACGGGTGAACACTTGATGGTCCTTCTCGAGAGACGTTTGGATAATGTTTTGATTGCTGCGGGATTTGCAAATTCAAGAAACCACGCCCGCCAGTTGATCAATCACGGTCATTTTGAAGTCAATGGCAAGAAGGTTACGATTGCTTCCTATCAGGTTCGCCAAGGCGATGTGGTTGGTCCGAGAAATCGAGAAAAGACCACCGTGATTGTCAAACAAGCTTTGGAAATGAATCGAGCGCAACCGGTTCCTCCCTGGTTAGCAGTCGATCGTGAACAGTGCAAGGCGACGGTGAGCACTTTGCCTCGTCGTGAAGATATTCCGCATCCAATTCAAGAACAACTCATTGTCGAGCTCTGCTCGAAGTAAAGAAAGGTTGATGATGGTACAAGAAAAGCGAGATGGAATGAGGATTCGCTGGAGAAATTTTGAACTCCCGACTCGAGTCATTTTAGATAAAGACACATCTTCCAAGCAGTATGGAAAGTTTTGGATTGAGCCTTTTGAAAGAGGATTCGGAACAACCATCGGCAATGGATTGCGACGAGTGCTTCTTTCTTCGATCGAAGGTACTGCTGTAACGGCGGTCAAGATCGAAGGATCGATGCACGAGTTTGCGACCATCCCTGGTGTTTATGAGGACGTGACGGACATCATTCTCAATCTCAAGCAGTTGAGAATTCGTATGTCTGGCAAAGGACCAGTGGTTTTGGTTCTTGAGAAGAAGGGCAAAGGAGCTGTGCTTGCCTCGGATATCAAAACCGATCAAAGCACAGAAGTTGTGAATCGTGATTTGCATATCGCGACACTGACAGATGAAATTCCGTTCCGCTGCGAACTCGTTGTGCATAAGGGCCGAGGTTATGTTCCGGCAGAGGAACATACTGGAGAAGAGCAGGAATTGGGAAATATCCCTGTTGACTCCGCCTTTTCTCCTGTCCATCGCGTGAAATACTCTGTCGAGAATACACGCGTTGGAAAGTTCACGAATTACGATCGATTGTTGATGGAAGTTTGGACAGATGGAACGGTAACTCCTGAAGAAGCACTCGTGGAAGCCTCTAAGATCTACCGCAAACATCTCAATCCATTCGTGCAGTATTCGGAAAGCCGCGAGGAAGAGCTTGTTTCTGGAACGGGCTTGCTCGTCACCAAAACAAAAGAGATTCACATCCCAGGGAGTTCTGTCGAAGATCTTTTGGCAAAACCAATCTCTGAATTGGATCTGTCAGTGCGAGCAAAGAACTGTCTTGACTCGGAAAATGTTCAAACTATTGGGGACCTTGTGAAGAAAACGGAAAATGAATTGCTCGATATTAAAAACTTGGGCAAGACTTCATTGACCGAATTGAAAAAGAAAGTCGCAGATCTAGGCCTTCATTTTGGAATGACGGTGGAGAGCGCTGCGCAAAGTTCGTGAGAGTGAGTCATGCGACATCTGAATCGTGGAAGAAAATTTAGTCGGACTAGTTCTCATCGCGAAGCGATGAGAAAGAATCTGATCGTTTCTCTGTTTCGGCACGAAAGAATCGTGACGACAGTGGAAAAGGCTAAGGAGTATCGTGGAGAAGCCGAGCGTTGGATCACTTTTGCGAAAAAGAAAGATCTACATCGCTATCGCCAAGCATTGGGAGCGCTTCAGGACCAAACTGTGGTCAAGAAGCTCTTTGATGTGCTGGGTCCACGATTTGAAAAACGCCCTGGTGGTTATACGAGAGTGTTGAAGCTCTCGAGACGCCGACTGGGGGACAATGCGAATCAGGCGATCTGGGAGTTGGTGGAAAGAACACCAAAAGAAACTCCTGCTCCAGAGAAGAAGGCAAAACAAGCCGCAGTTTCTGGACGACGCTAATTTCGGCTACAAACACTAAATAAGGGGCACGAACTCGTGCCCCTTATTTTTTATTGGAGTATTTAGCGCAGACGTGCTGGGCCGATGAATTGAACGCTTCCCTCACCTAAGAGACTCTTTGCTTCGAGTCCCCATTTTTCGCTGAGTCGTACTCGGAAGTCTTTTCCCGTTCTCAGGCGTTTCTTATTTCCATTCTCATCTAATAGGTCGAGATAGACTGCTTGGGATCCTCGATGTTGTTCGATCAATTTGGCTAATTGTGGCATGAGTTCGCTTTGATGATTTCCTAGACGCAGCAACACACCGCCTTCTAGAGATTGCAAGGCTTCATCAAGGGTATAGACATCCGAAATCCTCAATCCGGCTTCTTCTCCGCTGAGATCGATGCTAGCCCGAGCGACGAGGATTTGATCTTCGACAATGCGTTCTCGGTGTTTGTCATAGCTGTCTGAAAATACAATTGCAGAAACGGATCCTTCCAGGTCTTCAAGGCGTAGCCGAGCCATTTTGCGACCAGCAAAACGGCCTTGTTGAATGGTTTTGATTTGCAGGCTTGTTACGAGACCTGCCATTAACACTTCTTCGCCTTCACGTTTTTGCTTCAAGCTTTGGGAATTCGCGCTCGACACGGCGCGCAAAATTTCTGTCTTTCCGGCAAGTGGATGGCCACTGAGATAGAAGCCGAGGCTTTCTTTTTCCGCCATCAGTCTTTCCATCTCAGTCCAGTTTGGGCAGGCTGGAGGAGTTCTTTGAATTTTTGTGCGATTGCTGCTTGCTTCCAGGAATGTATCAAAGAGATTTTTCTGTCCACTGCGGCGGTCTTTTTGAATTCGAGACCCTGACTGCATTGCAGATTCCAGTTCTGCACAAAGCGCCCAGCGAGTCCATCCCACAAAGTCAAAGGCACCGCTCTTGATCAAAGCCTCCAAAGTTGATTTGTTCAGGAATTGACTATCGACTTCTTCACAAACTTGATGCAAAGATTCGTAGGGTCCCAAACGCTGTCGAGTTTTTACAATCTCTTCCGCAGCTCGTTCTCCAACTCCTTTTACTGCTAAAAGACCGAAACGGATGGAGCCGTTCTCAACACTGAAATCAATTTGAGAATTCGAGATATCAGGAGCTAAAACACGAAGCCCATGCTTTTTCGCTTCGTCGACAAAGGCTTTCACTTTGTCCGAATCGGAAATTTCACAAGACAAGTTAGCACTTAGGAATTCGAGACAGTAATTCGCTTTTAAATAGGCGGTTTGATAGGTGAGTACTGCATAGGCTGTGGAGTGCGATTTGTTAAAACCATAACCCGCGAAATACTCCATTAAATCCCAAATTTCTCCTGCCTTCGCTTCGGGAACTCCATTTTTCCCCGCGCCATCGATAAATTCCTTGCGGAATTTCTGCATGATCTCGGGCTTTTTCTTACCCATGGCTTTCCGCAAGGAATCTGCTTGGTTGAGCGAAAAGCCCGCAAGACGAGCGGCGATTCTCATCACCTGTTCTTGATAGACAATGACCCCGTAAGTTTCTTTGAGCACTTCTTCGAGCAATGGGTGAGGGTAGCTAGCTTTTTCCTCACCGTGTTTGCGCCGGACAAAGGAATCCACCATTCCAGAACCCAAAGGTCCTGGGCGATATAAAGAAAGCAAAGCGATTAAGTCTTCGAAACAGTCCGGTTTCAAGCGCTGCAGCAATTTGCGCATGCCTTCAGATTCAAGTTGGAACACCCCAAATGAATCCCCTGCTGCAAGTAGTTCATAAGTTTTTCGATCATTAAAAGGAAGTGAAGCCAGATCGAGTTTGAGGGAACGATTTTTTTCAATGAGCTGACACGCTTTGTTGAGAATCGTCAAAGTTTTCAAACCCAAGAAGTCCATCTTGAGCAAACCCACGGCCTCAAGTGCGTTCATGTCATATTGAGTCGTGATATCGTCTTGATTGCGATACAAAGGCACAAGCTCATCCAAAGGACGATCTGCAAGTACGACGCCGGCAGCATGCGTCGAGGCGTGACGGATCAAACCTTCCAATCGCAAAGCATTGTCGAAGAGCTTGGTAAATCGCGGATCCGAATCGCGAATCTCTTGAAGTTCTTTGTCGGAATCAATTGTTTGAGCGAGCTCTACATTGGGTCCGAGTGGAATTTTCTTTGTGATGCGATCGACTTCGCGCAGAGGAATTTCCAAAACACGGCCCACATCGCGTAAGGCCAGTTTCGCGGCCATGGTTCCAAAAGTGACAATCTGAGAAACATTGGCCTGGCCGTACTTTTCGCGAACGTATTGAATCACTCGCTCTCGTCCATCCCGGCAAAAATCAATGTCGATATCAGGCATGGAGATTCGCTCGGAATTGAGGAATCTCTCAAATAGAAGATCGTAGCGAAGTGGGTCTACATCGGTAATTTCAAGACAATAAGCGACAATTGACCCAGCAGCCGATCCACGGCCAGGTCCAACCGGTACACCATTTTCTTTAGCGAATCGAATGAAGTCCCACACAATGAGAAAATAGGAAACAAATCCCATTTGTCTGATCACTGCCGACTCTCGAATTAATCGTTCTTTCGCGCCTGCTGGTGGGTTGGGATAACGTTTTGCAAAACCCTTTTCGCAGAGTTCTTCGAATAGCTGTTCGGGTTTTCGACCTGGACCGGCATCAAAAACTGGCAAGTGATATTTCCCAAGCTCAATGTTGATATTCGCACGTTCCGCAATAGCCAAGGTGTTTTGAATTGCTTGAGGATAATCGCGAAACAACTCTGCCATCTCCGCGGCGCTTGTGAAAAAAAGCCGATCGGTTTCCATGCGCATTCGCTTTTCTTCGGAGAGAGTCTTTCCTGTCGAGATACAGAGCAACACCTCTTGTACGGAGCTGTCATTTTGGTTGAGGTAATGCACATCATTCGTTGCGACCAAGGGCAAACCTGTGCTTTGCGCTAATTCGTATAGCCTTTGACCCGCCGTTTCCTGCCGTTCAATTCCGTTTCGCATCACTTCAAGGAAGAAATTCTCTTTGCCAAAAAGATCGGCATATTCCATCGCCGCGCTCAGAGCTCCTTTGCCATCATCCGAGAGATTTTTGCGATTCACTTCCCCGGATAGGCAACCCGAAAGCGCAACGAGTCCCTTCGAATGTCGCGCGAGAGTTTCTTTGTCCATGCGAGGGCGTTTGTGAAAACCCTCGACATAGGCCAAGGAGGCAAGCTTGACGAGATTTTTATAGCCCTCATCGCTTGTCGCTAGCAGAGTCAAATGGTCCGTGGGATTGAGATTTTTGTCTGACTTCTCTAAACGTGATTTCCGCGCAATATAGGCTTCGCAACCAATAATCGGTTTTACTCCACTCGCATGCGCAGCTTTATAGAACTCAATCGCCCCAAAGAGATTGCCGTGATCAGTCAAAGCGAGCGCAGGCTGCCCATCCTTTTTCGCTGCAGCAATCAAATCTTCTATACGATTGGTGCCATCAAGCAGTGAGTAATGAGAGTGGACGTGGAGATGAACAAATTG
The DNA here is from genome assembly GCA_964570465.1 of uncultured Planctomycetales bacterium. GTDB lineage: Bacteria > Planctomycetota > UBA1135 > UBA1135 > CAZMYG01 > CAZMYG01. The sequence goes on along the minus strand of CAZMYG010000047.1, from coordinate 11,984 downwards.
CGGTTTCACGACGCCCTTCTAATCGAAGCGGCTATGCAGGTGCAAGGCTCAACGCGAGAGTTTTTGCTTGCTTGATTTGGGGCGAAGAATGCCCATTCGTCGGCCCACTTTCTCGAAGAGTTCGAGCACTTGTTCGAGTTGGTCTTGGGTATGTGTAGCCATGTAGGAAGTGCGAATGAGATCTTTTCCGGCGGGTACTCCGGGGCTAGTGACAGGATTTGTGAACACTCCAGCTTCAAAAAGCTCTTTCCAGAAGAGGAAGGTTTTTGCTTGATCTCCAATGATGACAGGGACAATTGGAGTTTCACCGTCACCAATCTCAAAACCCAATTCCGAGAAACCTTGTCGCATGAAGGAAGCGTTCTTCCACAGTTGTTTGCGTCGCTGGGGTTCCTTTTCCATCACGTCGAGCGCTGCGATCGCGGCTGCCGTCGAAGCAGGGGCAATCGAAGCTGAAAAGATCAAGGATCGGGCGTGATGTTTGATGTAGTGAATCACTTCTTCAGAGCCCGCAATAAAACCACCTAAGGAAGCGAAGGATTTCGAAAAAGTCCCCATGATCAAATCGGTTTCCGCTTCTAGATCAAAATGCTCCGCAGTGCCGCGCCCATTTTCTCCGAGTACTCCAATGGAATGGGCATCATCCACATAAAGTCTCGCCCCATACTTCTTCTTTAATTTGACGAGGGAAGGAAGATCCGCGATATCGCCAAGCATGCTGAACACGCCATCGACGACAATCAATTTCCCTTCTTCTTGAGTTTTGTTTTCTTCCAGCAATCTCTCAAGATCAGAGGCATCGTTATGTTTGAATTTTCGCACTTCCCCGAAAGAAAGCCGGCAGCCATCAATAATGCTCGCGTGATTGTCGCGATCGCAGTAGATCACATCGTTTTTTCCAACCAAGGCCGAGATCGCGCCGAGGTTGACTTGAAAGCCTGTTGAGAAGGTCAGTGCCGCAGGCTTTTTCATAAATCGAGCCAAGCGGCTTTCGAGCTCTTCGTGCAGTGCTAAGGTTCCATTAAGAAATCGGGAACCGGTGCAGCTGGATCCATATCGTTCTACGGCTTTAATTGCGGCTTCTTTGACATGGGGGTGGTGGGTGAGGCCAAGATAGTTGTTCGAACCGACCATAATCAGCCGTCGTCCGTCAATTTCGACCCAATTGGCTTCGCTATCCCCAATCGCACGGAAATAGGGGTAAAGCCCTGCGGCGACTAGGTCTTTAGCCTTTACAAATCGCTTACATTTATCAAATAAATCGCTGGGGGATTTCATAGGAAATGAGGGCACAAGTGTAGAAAGCCAAATCAGAGGGGTCAATTGCTGATATCTGGGAATTTTCTTGGGCTTTCCGAGTTGGCTCGCCTATTTTGAAGATCTACATGGTTTCTAAAGTTTTGCTCACTGGGGGCACGGGGTTTATTGGTTTTCATCTACGCGAGCGCTTGCTCGAGCGTGGCAAAGAACTACGTTTGCTCGTGAGAAATCCCAAGCGTTTTGAATCCGTGTCTCGAGATCGTGTGGAATGGGTGCAGGGGGATATTGAAAAACCAAATACCTTGGATGTCGCACTCGAAGGCGTAGATGCCGTCGTTCACGTTGCGGGGTTGATTCATGCCAGAAAGCCTGCTGACTTTTTCCGAGTCAATGCTGTAGGCACTCAAACTTTGATCGAAAAGGCAATCGAGAAAAAAGTTCCCCGCTTTGTGTATTTGTCCTCGCTTGCCGCGGGTGGGCCTCGAAGTGCAGAGCAAGCTTTAAAAGAAGAAGATGATCCTAATCCTGTCAGTGCTTATGGGCGCAGCAAACTCGAAGGCGAGAAGGCCGTCTTCGATCAAGCCGCAAAGATTTCTGTCACCGTACTGCGACCCCCTGCAGTTTATGGAGCAAAAGACCGGGGACTTTTCCAATTCTACAAAATGGTTTCGCGCGGTTATGTTCCCGTAGTCGGTTCTAGACAAATGCGATTGAGTGTGATTTCGGTGCAGGATTTGTGTCAGGGGATCGGCTTGGCCTTGGATTCTCCCCAAGCAAAAGGTCGACTTTATCATCTCAGCAGTAAAGACATGCCCAGCGTGGAAGAGGTTTTAGCTTTGATGGGGCGGGTCCTATTTCGCAAACACAAAATTGTTCCCGTTCCCTATGGAGTTGCCTGGTCAGCCGCATTACTCAGCGAAGCGTGGAATTTTACTTTGGGAAGCAGCTCGTTCCTGTCGCGAGATAAGTTGAAGGAATTACGCGCTCCTGGTTGGTGCTGTTCTTCCGAACGTGCTCAAAAAGAAATTCAATTTCATGCGAGCACACCACTGGAAGAAGGATTGAGAAAAACAGCAGATTGGTATCGCGAAGTGGGATGGTTGCGCTAAAATGCGCGGCCTGTTTTTCATGCACCCGTAGCTCAACTGGATAGAGCGTCAGACTTCGGATCTGAATGTTGGGGGTTCGACTCCCTCCGGGTGTACCATCGTTTTGTCTCGCACGGCGTCGCTTTCCCTCGCACAGAGAAGGAGTTGTGACGGTTTGGGTACGGGCTTCATGCCACCCCCCGATTCGCATCGTTTCGCACGGTTTTGCACGATTTCGCGCTCTGAGTGCTGGGGAAATTGCTGGGGGTCAAAACCGAATGTTCCCGTCGCTGCTTGAGTGATTGGTTTGCCAATTTCAGAAAGCTTTTCCAATGCTCGCGCCGTGTCTTCGATTCCAAGAATCGTGTAATGCTTCAGTGTGACGCGGTAGTCACTATGCCGCATGATTTTTTGTGCAAGTTGTGGGGGAGTTCCCGCCAACGCGAGACGAGTTGCTAAGGTTGCTCGCAAGCTGTGAAGATCTGCGACACGTCCTTCGTTGTCTTCGAGCGCTATTCCCGCGCGTTGAAAATCCTTCTGTCTAGTAAGGTCTGTCACAACTGTTGGAAAAACTCTGGCGTTCGGGTGACTCGCTACAAGCTTGATGCTTCTCAAATAGTCTCTTAACTGAGAACACAGGGGAATCACGTCGAGGTTTCGGGACTTTCCATCGCGAACCGTTAAAGCTGCACGATCCAAATCAATATCCGCCCAGGTTAATCGTTGAAGCTCGCCCTTTCGTAGTCCGGCAAGAGCCGCAAGCATATACCAAGCCTTTCGTCCTCGTTTTTCCGCAACCTCGAAAAGTCGAGCAAGTTCTTCTTCTGTCAAAGGTCGACGAACACGTTTTCGGTCTCGGTTTTCGTCAAGGCGGGGGACTACAACGAGAGGATTAGATTCAATGCGGCCAACCTTTACACACCAGTTCAAAAACGTCAAAGAAACCTGACGGCGAAAGTTTACGGTGCGTGCCGATAGTCCTAATTCGCTAAGGAGATGAAGATTTCCTTCCACGAGATCCGCGGTGAGATTGGACAGGCGAGTCGCACCGGTTTTCTCAATGAGTTCGCGAAGATGCCGTTCCTTTTCCTGAACATGCCGTACAGCGCGACCAATTCGCTTGCAGTGTGCAAGATAGTCAGCGACATGCTGGGTGAGAGACTTCCTGTTCTCCTCTTGGAAATGGTCCTGCCTTGCATCAACGATTCCTTCGCGACGGAGCGCCACGTTTCCTTCTAGTTTTGCCGCGATTCTCTTTGCAATACCCAAATCCGTTGTGCGGCTTGAGTGCTCACGACGTTTTCCCTGGCTGTCAAAATATTGAATCACATAGGGTCCACGATCATTGCGTTTGAAAATCGTTGCCATTTTTACCTCTTCTTGCGTTTGGTCTTTGGCTTTGTGTCGCTACAAATATGGAGATTCAGAAACTTTGCTACAGCGTCTATAGATTCGATGGACAATCCGCGTTCACCCGACACGAATCGCGAAAGACTTTCCTGGGAAACTCCGGTTTCTTTCGAAATTCGATATCTACTGAACGCGGATCGCTCAATTGCATTGCGGATTTGGTTGCTTAATAACACCTGAGGCACACCTTAAGTATCGTCACTACCTGTCAATTGGTCAAGCATTCCTTGCATTCTTAGCTCCTGCCTGACGGCGTTAGCTAGTTTCTGTACTCGTACGAGCAGGTCTATGGAGTCAACCTTTGCTGGAGTAGTAAAAACGTCCCAGAAAACCCTTTCTCCGCTGGTATGGACTGAAGGTGGAAATATTGTTTGAAGACCTGTTCCGCGTATTTCGATTATTGGACTCTTATCAGTTTTGTTGGCCTTCAACACCAAATTATTAATTGGTTGCTTCACGTTATAAAGCCGATGAGACCGCAGGTTTCCAGCGCGGCCAAATATAGCATTTGTACCGGGAAGAAAATCGTCAGCGAGGGCAACAGCAATCGGGTGGTCTAGGTCAATATCTATGAGTCCGTTGCTTGGTTGTCCTAGGAGAACGCCAATATTGCGTAGATTGTTCCTGAATTCTTTTTCAATCTCATATACATCCAGGCGAAGACTAGGCCATCCAGGGTTTACGGGGATCTTTTCTCCAAACATTACTGGAATTACCTGCCATCCCATTTTGTGATATCGCAATGCCTCTGTAAGAGTTTCTTCGTTATTTTTCATTGTTTTTGTACTCCAAGCCGATTGCGTCCGATGAATTCTCGTAAATCCGCCAGGTCGTACCGAACGCAACGACCGACCCGGACAGATAAAAGTTCCTTTGAGTTCGTGAGTCCCCACAATTTCCGCAGTGAGATTGCAAGGCATTTAGCAGCTTGTTTTGCGGTCAGTAGGGTAGGGATTGTTGGGATAGATGATTCCCCGATTCTTTCTGCCGTCCCTGTGGTTGTAGTTCCGGCAGAATTCATTGGCGGCTCCAATACAAGTGGGGATCTTTCTTTTTCCCTGCCCCTCTCCGGTTGGCTTTGCCTTCTTCGATGAGTTCCTGAAGCCCGTCCTGAAGGGTAGTGCGTTTGATTTCGTCGGGCAGTTCTTCCTGGAGAGCCTTGAGTGTGATTGCCGTCTCTTCCGACTTTGGGAGTATAGCCAAGATAGCCTGCTTGGCATTTTGCGTAGCAATGGAAGTGCATTCTCCGAGGGAGACATAACCTTCTGGGCGAAGCTCAATCATCAGAGATTCTGGAACACCATCGAATCGCGAAACGGCATGAAGTACGCGTAGGGTGGGGCGGGTGTTTCCTTCGGGTCTGCGCAGTGCAAGAAGGACGTCAACCGCCCCAGCAAACGCGGAACTTCCTCTACCGGATTCCCCAATGTCTCCTCCACCCTTGCGTTCATGGCGGACTACGATGATTCCTATTCCTGCTGCCGCAGCTTCCTGAAGTGGTTGGATTGCTTCAAGTGCGTCTCCGGCGTTGTTTTCGCTGTCACCGCGAAAACCGGCAAACTGAGAAATGGTGTCGACGATTAAGAGCTTCGCTTCGACCTCCTTACACTTGGCAACCGCCCCTGCAACTACTTCGGGCCATGGGAGTTCCAGAACGTCATTGCGGAATAAAATAAAAAGGTAATCACTCTCAACAAGCCCAGCCCGCCGGAGTGTTTCCCTGAATGTAGTGCGATTCTCTTCGGTCAACCAAACAACGGCAGTTTTCATTTTGTTTGCTCCAGGAAGGGTGTGTCATTCAGAACGCTTTTGACGAGGTGAGATAAAAAGGTGGTCTTCCCAGCAAGCTTTGCCTTGCCAACAAGCTCTGTTACAGAACCTTCAGCGATCCAGGGTTTGACAATCCATCGAGGTTCTTGGGGAGTTGAATTTGCTATCTCGTGGGCTGTTTTGAAGGGAAGTTTTTTTTCTGCCGGAACTTCAATCCCTAGGGCGGCGGAAAGATTTTCTTCCGACCCCATTTCTGTTGCGCCTGCCGCTAGCGTCCAGAGTTGTTCCGCAGTCCCTCCAGCCGCTACCCAATCCGAGATATCGTGAGTAGGGAGTTGAAGTACTTTGAGACTTACTCCCACCCGAAGCAAAGACTTGCCGACATCAAATGCGTGCTTTTTTCCTTCAGGATCGTTGTCAGGCAACAAAACAACCGTTCGAGTTGCTAAATGCTCGGAAAACTCATCTCTCCAGTGACCAGCACCTCCAGGATTGGTTGTTGCGATGAATTCTTTTCCCAAGGAAACGAGCGCCTCAACGTCTTTTTCTCCTTCAACGACAAAGATAGGGTAAGAAAGGTCTGAGCTTCGGAGTTCTGGCAGGCGGTATAGAACGCGGCGGGCTCCTTCAAGGTTGTTGATGTACCCGCCCTTTTCGTCGGGTCGTCGTTGGCTAAACGATTTTGGGTCGTAGCGGATAACTTGGAAAAGAACCCTTCCGCTCTCGTCGCGATAATCATAAAGATCAACGGGGGTCCTTGACGGTTCCGGTCGAGCAATTGCAGTTGTGGGATTCTCCCCATGGGTAACACCGCACTTACAAGGACCATTTAAACGGTGTGCGTAGGTTTGGCTACTCAGCGTTATCTGAATCGATCCAGCAAATTCCTCGCGTGTGCAGTGAGCCCATTGGCCGTCATCGCTAAGGAATCCGAAACATCGGACTCCCTGGCCTCTTGGGTCCGAATCGCATCCCTGACAAATTAGACATGGATGGTCTTTGCTGAATCTCTGCTCTGGACCAACAGCCATATCAAACTCCAAAAAAAGAACCCCGTGGGGCTACTCCCATGGGGTTCAAAGTCACGCTCAGGCAGTGAGCTGAGTATTGCGTGACTAATCAATTTTCACGCACTGCCGGGTAGTAGCACCCTGTCGATGGCGCCATTTCCAGCAGGTCGCGTGATTCTTTGTCATTGTTTGTCGTACTTTGTCGTTCTTTTTCTCCTTCTTTCGTGCATTCCCACGTCTGGATAGACACTTTCACCTGAAAAATGCTTCATTCGATTCGGAAGAAGTGGTTTTGTCAGTTGTCGAGCGCGTTCATCATCCCTTTCCTTCATTTCTGCCCCTAGTCGAGCCCTAAACTCTTGTAGGTCTTTTTCATAAACAAGAGGCGGTTTTCCTTTCCCCCGACCGGAGTTAATGGGTCCACCATACTTCTTATTAAGAGTGCTAAGCGTCCTCCATTTTGAGGATTCAATCCCCCAGTTCTCGCAGATGGCCTTCCATCCTAGTATGAGCCGGCCCCGATCCGTCTTTGTTGCTGTGGTTCTGACTTCGATATTTGTTCGTGCCGAACTCCTGCCGAAAAATGCTGGAGGTTGCATCAGGATCTCCTCCAATTGAACAACCTTCTGGCGAAACTGCTCGGATTCGGGGCCTAGTGTTGTATCCAACGCTATTGCAATAGCCTCGACCCCCATGAGTGCGACGGCAGTGCATTCACTACAAAGCTTCGGACAGGTAAGAAAATTTGAAACCGCCGATTTTTTTTGTGGGAGTTCTCGAAACTTCCCTTCATGTGATGCTCGAAGTTTGAGTGTCGGAAGAAATTCTTTTTCTAGCTCCAGAATTCGATATGGTTGAATTCTCTCACTCTCATAGCGCCGTATTGCCTCCCTGAGTTCTGCAACGGCCCATTGTTCCCGTTTACGTTCATACTGCTCAGCAGTGTGCAGTCCAAGACACAGTGAGTGGGGCAAGGGCGCTTCAAGTCTCCGCCGTAAGCATCGGATCCAAAATCGTACTTCTGCAAAATCGTTAGCTCTGTCGGTGCTGGCTGAAGTTTTCATGAAACCGCTCTGATGGTTCTGCTCTGGAGGTTAAGAGCAGAGGAGGGGGCCCAGAGCAAGCCCCCGTTCAGTGGTTGGAGCGACCGACTACTGCCTCTGTCAGGCGCTCATCTTAGGAAATTCTTATTTTTGTTAAAGCCAGTTGATGCCTGAAAATCGTAATTTGTGAGATACAAAATGAGAGTTTTCCGCAAAAAGGTAAACCTAGAAATGCACAAGAAATTGTGTGTAACAAGGTCTTATTGATGAGATTACAATGATTATTGAATTTGCGACTTGGTGCGAAGTCATGCATGGATAAAAACCGGTCGAATTGATGTTAGGGAGGCTTAGATGTTCGAATTTGACGGAGAGGTATTGAAGAAGCTGATCAAGAGGAGTCGGGCAGACTACCAAATGCTCGACCGAGCTGCCCGAATGGTTGGGTTCTCGTTACCGGCATCGACCATTTCATCCCATGTTCGAAACGTGGCCTCTCCAACCGCAGAAACGCTCTTCCTCTACTCCTATCTTTTTCATGTTCGCCCTGAGTCCTTCTGTAAGGAAGAACCCAAGTTTCCGACCGATCAACTGCTAAACGATGGATTCACGCAATGGGATGTGGATCATTTTGAAAAGCATTGCGTATGCTCGCCAATCCAGCTTGTCGAGTTAAGCGAACGACTTCACCGGACACGATTCCCATCCTTCCTTAAACGTAGCGAGGAACCGCCAGAATTGATTCAGCAATCGGTTGGTCACTGACCGTTGTGTTTCCAGCTCTTCAGGATACCGCTTTCATCAAATTCGAGAAGCAAGTCGTCAAAAGACTCTCGCGAGTTCGAGATGGCTCTCGGCTTAAGCTGATTTAATCCCCTCGATATTGCAGCTCCAGGGCCTGTTCCACGGACCTGTTGATTTGGTGTGTATGTCTTTGTCTGAGTTCCATAGGAAAAGTGATAAGCCCAAAACTCTGACTGTCCGACTTGGTCCTTTTGAAAGGGGATTCCAAATTGCCGTACAACATCCTCTTTAGTTGCGACGCCGACCATGGGGTTTAACTGTTGTTCGTATCGATTCAGGCGTCGTTCTGTTTGTAAATTGCAGCTGAAAGTCACGACTAAAAGCACCAAAACAGGCAAGTAGTATTTCATAACGTTTTACCTAATTTTTTTGGAAGATAAAAAACCTGCTTGTCGGTGTGTACTCTTGGATCGGATACGTGCCATTAGATGGCCAGCTAAGGGGATCTGTTGAGCCAACGAGATAGATCTTGTCCACAATTGGGAGAGCAATTGCATGTTGAACAGCGGTTTCCAAGGGAGTTTTTTTCGCCCAGGTCCCGTAAATTGGATTGAATTCATCAACCCAAGGCAAAGATGGCCCACTATGTTCCAGATCTGAACTTCCACCAAAAGTGAGGACTCTTCCGTTGAGGGCGCAAACACCAAGAGCTGTCCGTGGATTAGGCATTGCAGTTTCGACAGTCCAAGTATTTGTTGCAGGGTTGAATTTTTGGACAGAACCGCCAAATACAAAAATCTGATTCCCAACAGAGACGGCTCCAGCAGCTTCTACGGAAAGAAGCATTGAATTGTAGACAGCCCATGTCTTGTTTTCTGGATCGTAGGCTTCGACATTCACAACAGGTGCTTGTCCATTGTGTCCACCGATTACAAAAACTTTTCCTTCGTGAACAACAACTGCTGGGCTGTACCGACCAGTAGGAAGTGGGGGTTGCGGTGACCAAGTGTCAGACAAGGGGTCGTATTCTTCAACTAAGACGATGAAGCCGTACCCGGCTATGTTTGCGCCCCCGAACAAATAGATCTTTCCGTTTACTGTAGCTGCCTCTGCGTTCACTCTTGGCATTGAGAGCGGTGATTTGGTTGTCCAAAAGCCGCTAGATGGATCGTATTCTTCAACCGTATCGAGGTTAAAACCCTGCCATTGGCCACCAAAAACATAGATCCGGTTGTTGCATGTGGCAGCAGCAAAACCAATTCTTGGGGTTGGGATCGTTGTTGTCGTTTTCCATGTATCAGCCGAATCTAGTGATCCAACGAGGGAGTAGCCCTGCGGAGGGGTTTGTGTAGTCCCAAGGATCGAGTATCCCGAAGGAACGCCTAACCCGAGATTGTCTGCGGCCGAAGCCTGCTTCGTCCCATCTGGAAAAATGACTCCGTTTCCAGAACCACGGACTTGAACATTCCCAACAACTTCTAGTTTTTCCTTCGGCTCTATCGTTCCAATTCCTACTCGACCTTCTGCGTCGACAAACCAATAGGTTCCAATCGGGAGCAGCATTCCTGCAATCGGAAGGCTTGAGGCATGAATGCAACTGTTCGGATGCGAGGAGTCCCGGATGCGCCAAGGACAAGGCGACGAACTCTGGTTATCGCTGTGTATTTCTGGGCGGTTCGATTGTGCTGGGGCTGTGCTTGCAAAAATGGTAATGGCAAGGAAAGCAAACCTTGAAAACTTCGATAGACTTTTGCTCTGATACATTTAATGTTCTCCAAAAAGCTCTGACTTATGAATTCCCGAAGGTTCTTTGTTGGGTGAGACCAATAGAAGTATAGCGCATCCAAGTCGATTTTGGACTATTCTATTTCGGGTTGTATATCCCGCTAATCCGCAACGGGTTAGCGAATGGAAAAATCAGTTTTTACACCGGAATACCAAGCCTTCTTGAAGTGTCTTCAAGACTCCAGGCAGAAGGCAGGGTTAACCCAACAGGATCTCGCAAAACGTCTGAAACAAACGCAATCCTTCGTTTCCAAGTGCGAGCGTGGGGAGCGGCGCGTTGATCTTGTCGAGCTTCGATCATTCTGCCGAGCTATGAATATTCCCCTTTTGCAGTTTGTGAAAGAGTTCGAGAAAAAAATCTGAAACAGCGCAGCCAATTTTCGCAGTTCATTTTTTTAGTCTAGGGTCAATAATCACAGGCGGTGGTTTTAGAGGCCCAATAGATTCAAAACTCCATTCTACATTATTCGCTTCGCTCAATTTGACGAACCGGAAAGTTGACTTGGTTTCCCGAGTGGCTCGATCAAACTCTGTGCAGATTGCCATATCGCCATCAATTCTTAAGGCGGCTAGTTCCGAAGTACCTCGACAAACTAGAAATTGCTTTTCCCTGCGTGCGTTCGCATCTCCGAGTTCACTTGCAACAATGCAGGCGAACCCCAACCAAATTGCGGATCGTATGAGTGCCGCCAGAGATACAAAAAAATGATTCGAATTTTTAGATTTCCCTTGGATCTCGTTGTTCTTTTTAGAGAAAGCCCTTTCCGATATTTCAATTGAGAGCTTGATGCGTTCATTTCTGGAAAGAACTAAACGCAGCCCGCTGATAAGGAATAACAAAGCGAATAGACCAACGGCACTCCAACCGCGCCATTCCACACCTTGAATCAAAAAAAGCCACAAGAGGAGAATCCAAAATGGAATGAGTTTCAGGACTAAATCATAATAAATCAGAAATGAAATCTTCTCCGATGCCTTTGGGCCTCCTCTTAATAGCAAATCAAAAATGATTAATGTGAGGCCGCCATAAAAAATGAGGATGCCAGAAACTTCGAGTACATTTTTTAGTGAAGGCTGGATAAGGGACGATGGGATACCAAAATGTTTTGCGTAGGAAATCTCAAAGAGATGAGATAGCAAATAGCTGCAAAAGGGAATCGACGCCAATAGAAATCCTTTATCCTTTATCAAATTCCAGACGTGGTCGAAGAGATCTTCGTTTGACGCGGGCGTTTCCATATACATAGGACCTTAGCAGTCGATAGACCTAGATTCCAATTCAATGCCCGTAGATTTAATCAGTGTCAGAGTTCCCACCCATATATTCGAGCGACCTAGCAAAAAAGCGGGGGATGGGGGAGTTAAGGTCGTAGAAAACCTTTCCTAAGGACAAAGAAGAATTATTCGCACACCGAGCGGACCATCGCTAAGATTGCCTTGCGTAACGACGGTGTGAGTTTCGGCCATGCAGCATTCAAGAAACGAAGTTCCTGGTCTGAAATTGAATTTTCCGATCCAACTGCTGGGGAATTTGCTGGGGGTGCGGTACGAGGAGTTGCAACTCCCTGGTTTTGCTCGACTTCTGTAGCAGGGTGACAGACTTCGGATCTGAATGTTGGGGGTTCGACTCCCTCCGGGTGTACCAAAGCCTTCGGGCTTTTTTGTTCTTTGTATTTTTTTGGCGTTTCTGGGATTCCGGGAAGACGGTGAAATTCCGTCACGGGTCCGCCGCTGTAAGTGGGGACGAAAGCCTAAGACCACTGTTCCTTGAGGAATGGGAAGGTAGGCAGGTAGATCGATCCACGAGTCAGAAGACCGCCCCAGAGACAATTTTCCTAAATCTTCGTGATAAAGAATGGAGGAATCATGTTCCC
>CAZMYG010000046.1:0-17518 GCA_964570465.1 uncultured Planctomycetales bacterium | reverse complement strand
CTAAAACGGGGTCTCTTCTGCAGAGAGTCCCGCTTCTTCAGATCCACCTAACTCTTGAGGGGGTGCGGAATAAGAGCCACCTGAAGTACCGGATTGACCAGATTGATTAGCAGCACCTACAAATTGCCAATCTTCAGCGACGACGGAAAGCTTGGAGCGTTTTTGTCCCGTTTGTTTGTCATCCCACTGATCAAATTTGAGGCGACCTTCAAAATAGGCAGGCTTTCCCTTTTGGAAAAAGCGGCTAAATGCCTCCGCTCTTTTTCCAAAAACAGTCACATCCACAAAGCAGGTTTCTTCGCGTTGTTCCCCATTTTGACCTTGGAATTTGCGATTCACCGCGAGACGAACATCGCAAACGGCGGTTCCGTTTTGGGTATAGCGGAGTTCGGGGTCCTTGGTCAAATTGCCAATGAGAAGTACTTTGTTGAGACTAGCCATGATTTGCTCTCCTAGAACTATGAATGTGAAGCGGGGATTATAGCGCTTGGCATCAACGATGCGAGTCACTATCATCCTTTTTCATGGCAAAGACACAACAAACTGAAAGACGTCGTCACCCCAGAGCAAAAGGGGAATTCCCGGTTACGATCAACGCAGCGAATGGCCGCATTCAGGCCCGAGTGCGCGATCTGAGTTCCTCAGGGATTTGCTTTTTCCTAGAACAGCCCATGCCTGAGATGACTGCTGTACGAATCGATTTAGAAATCCCTGTGAACGGCAAATCTCAAAAAATCTCTGGAGATGGCGCTGTGGTACGTTGTCAGCGCATCGCCGATGGGATTGAACACTATGAAATTGCCGTGTTCTTTACCTATCTCTCTGAAGAAAGCCGGGAGCATTTGCTTCAGTACGTCAGCCTGCGACCCAATTCATAAAGGCTGCTGCGCAAGTAGCACTCGTTCGATTCCTGCAAAATCAGGCCGTGTCTGTACGGCTTTAAATTTCCTTGCGTTCATTTCCTGTGCCAACGCTTGGCTCTGGCCAAGTCCCATCTCGCAAATCAACCAAGCTCCCGGCTTCAAACGAGTCGAGGCCTGTTGGGCAATTTCTTTGTAGCAAATGAGTGGATCTCCAGGCGGAGTAAACAGAGCCAGTGAAGGTTCGAAATCTTTTACAGAAATAGAAATCGCATTCTTTTCTGCAGCATTGATGTAGGGCGGATTAGAAATGACGAGATCAAAAAATCTTTGTTCGGCAGTCGCTTGAAGAAAATCACCAACACAAAAATGAATTCGTTTTTCGACTCCGTGACGAATGGCATTTCGCTTTGCGACTGCGATTGCATCGCGAGAACGGTCTACAGCCAACACAAACAGTTTCGGATTTTCTTTCGCCATCGTGACTGCGATACAACCACTTCCTGTTCCCAGATCAGCAATCCAAGGATTTCCAGGCAATCCCCGCATCAGTTTCAATCCACTTTCCACTAACAACTCGGTTTCCGGTCTGGGAATGAGAACGGCGGGATTTACCTCGAAAGACAACCCGAAAAATTCTTGTTCACCTAGCAAATACGCAACAGGCCAATGCAAAAGACGCTTAGTAAGTAGTCGATCGAATTCTTGAATTTGTTCTGTAGAGAGTTTTCGCTTGGGATCTAGCAACAGTAATTGAGATCGAGAAATCGAGAGAAGCTTGGCTAACAGCAACTCCGCGCTGAGTTCAGGCTCGTCGATCGAAGCCTTACGAAGTTTTTCTTTCCCCGCGTGTAATGCTTCCCGAAGAAAGCTCACGACTAGCTCACAAACGCTTCAAACGTTCTTCGCGATCTTGAGAGATGAGCCCTTCCATCATGGGATCAAGCTTGCCCAACATCACGGACTCGAGATTGAAATTTTCATTGATCCGATGATCGGTGACGCGATTCTGCGGAAAATTGTAGGTTCGAATTCTTTCGCTTCGATCTCCGGAACCGACTTGCTGTTTGCGATCGGCAGCTCGCTCGCGATCTATTCGCCGTTTTTGCTCTTCATATAAGTGGGCGCGCAACAGCGACATGGCCCGAACGCGGTTTTGCTGCTGAGATCGTTGTTCACGACAAACGACCACCACTCCGCTGGGCTTGTGTGTAATTCGAATGGCGCTCTCGACTTTGTTTACGTTTTGCCCGCCAGGTCCCCCAGCACGCATAGCCTGAATCTCGAGATCTTCCGTTTTGATTTCGATTTCGACATCCTCTACTTCAGGAAGTACTGCAACAGTAGCAGCAGAAGTATGAATGCGACCTTGAGCTTCGGTTTGAGGCACTCGTTGCACTCGATGTCCGCCAGACTCGTAACGCAAACGTCGATAGACTTCGGGACCGGTAATCGCGAGGGAAACTTCTTTGAAACCGTTGAGTTCTGAAAAACTGGAATCAATCACTTCGACTCGCCAGCCGCGCAATTCCGCGTAGCGCGAATACATCTTGAAAAGATCCGCGGCAAAAAGAGTGGCTTCATCCCCTCCTGTTCCTGCGCGAATTTCCATAATCACGCGTTCGCGATCTTCTTCTTCATCGCGAATCAAGCCATCAATCAGCGCTTGTTCGGCTTCTTTTTCTTTAGAGTTGAGCTCTGCCAACTCTTCTTTCGCCAGCTCTGCTAACTCCGAATTTCCCTCGGCGATCATCGCCTGCGCATCTTTTTGTCGCTTGAGCACTTCCCAGAACTCTTCCACTCGAGCCGCAATCTTTTCCTGTGGACCGAGTTCGCGCAGATACATTTGATAGCGACGTATTTCAGAAATGACTTCAGGCTTTGAGATTTCAGCGCGCAATTCATCACGGCGACGAACAATCGCTTCGAGTTTCTCGAGTACAGCTTTAGATAGGGCCATAAAAAATGGGCGGGGTAATGGACCCGCCCAAAAAAATCGCCAACCGCGCTATTTCATCCCGTACTTTTTCTTGAATCGCTCGACTCGTCCTGCCGTATCGATAAACTTTTGTTTACCGGTATAGAAGGGGTGGCATTTCGAACAAATTTCAACGTGGACTTTTTCCACCGTAGAACGGGTAGTAAATTTCTCTCCGCAGCCGCAAGTAACGGTGCAGATAAACAACTTTGGATGAATTCCTGGTTTCATAACTTTCCAACTCCAAGCAAAAATGGGCCAATACCTTAGCGGTTCTCTTTCAAACGAGCAAGCAGGCTGGCAAGTCTTTCTGTAGGAAGACCGACTACATTGTCAAAAGAGCCTTCGATCTTGCACACAAATCGATCCGCTGTTTCTTGGATCGCATAGGCTCCGGCTTTGTCCTTCCATTCCTCTGAATCCAAGTAATCTTCAATTTCTTGAGGGGAAATCTTCCGCATCGTGACAAAGGTTGTTTCGAACCCAGAGTCCCGTTTCCCGTCCGGCCAAATCACACAAAAACCTGTAATGACCTTATGCCGAGATCCCGAAAGCGACTGCAAAATCTCCAACGCTTCTTTTCGGTCTGAAGCCTTGCCCCGAATCTGTTTGCCCACAACAACAATGGTATCTGCAGCTAAAACAACTTTTCCTGGTACTTTCGAAGCAATCGCCTCCGCCTTTTCCCTCGCCAACTTTTCTGCTGCTGGTCCTGGCTCTAAATTCGGATCGAGCGTCTCTTCGATTTGCGCGGGAATCACATCAAAAGGGATTTGAAATTTCCCCAATAATTCCCGCCGTCGAGGCGAGGCAGATGCTAGAACCATTACCGCCGAATTCTTCAAACTGCTGTTTTGTTGCTTTTGGAACTTTGCAACAGAGTTTGTCCGTATTTACACGCAGACAATAGAGGACACTCCGAGCAGAGTGGATCCTTTGGATGACAAATGTCATGAGCCAAGCGACCCAGCAAAGCATAGAAAACAGGACGTTCCTTTGAAGGAGCCAACGAATCCAACTCCGATTGTTGCTTAGTCGGAGCCGTGGTTTTCGAAGCAATCCCTAAACGTTGCAAAACCCGATGAACTCCAAGATTCAGCGGAATCTCTTCATCCTTCGCATTGAACATGACTAGCAGGTCAATCATGTAAGGATCCAAGCACTCAAGTGACATGAAAAACTTATGCAGCTTTTCGCCTTCCCACTCGCGCATCGGATCGAGATTCATGCTGTGTCGGCTCGAAAAAACCTGATTGGTGAACTCCCGCAATTGCTGGAGCTTTCCAATCCGATTTGGGTCTTTCTTTACGCTTGAAAGTACACGCGCTAGTTCAGGAATTTGCGAAACGCGCATTTCGTTCCAATCGACGAATTCGCGGCGCAATTTTTCGATACAAGCTAGGGCATGCTCATCGGAACTGTCTTTCTGAAAGATTAAGAACATGGCTTGCTCAAGCATAGGCATGTCTTTTCGCCACCGAAATTTTGGATAGCGAGTAGCTAGAACAGAAAGAACTTTCCCTAAATCTGGCTTAGAACTGCGCGCCATTTATTTCTTCACCGTCTTCTTAGCGCTAGCCAGTTTCTTGAACTTCTTCGCGCGAGCCTTTTGGCGGCCGCTGCGATCGCGAACTTCAACGGGCTTGCCCTTGAAACCGCGCTTCTTCAAGAAAGACCAAGCGATTCCCGAAGGCTTCGCGCCCATGGAAATCCAGTACTTGATTCTTTCTTCATTCAAAGTGAGCTGCTTGCTCTCATCGGGAAATAGAGGGTCGTAGTGACCGACAATCTCGATACATTTTCCATCTCGCTTAAAGCGAGTATCACTGACTGCTAAACGATAAACCGGTCGATTGACTCGACCCGTTCTCATGAAACGAATTTTTACCGACACAAAACCTCCTCAATCCATACTAAAAAACTAGAATCCTAATCCTTTGGGTCCCTTGAAACCAGAACGCCGTTGCATCTCAGCCATCCAGCGTTTTTTATCCTTCCCCGACATTCCCGACAACTTGCCAATCCCCTTCATCTGCTTTTGCATCAATTTATAGGATTTCAGCAAATCGTTCACGCGGGAAACGGGATTTCCACTCCCCAATGCGATTCTCTGCCGACGGGAGCCATCCAATAAATCTGCATGTCGACGCTCCTGCATCGTCATCGAACTAAAAATCGCTTCCATACGGGCGAAATCCTTCTGATCGACCTGTTGGAGCATTTCGCCCATCCCCCCCATCCCCGGTAGCATACCAAAGAGTTTCTGAATGGGGCCCATCTTCTTTACCATCTGCAATTGGCGGTACATATCGTCCAGAGTGAAATCTCCAGAGAACATTTTTTTTGCATCCGCTGCCGCCTGTTCTTCGTCGATGACTTCCTTGGCTTTTTCCACCAAAGAAACCACATCTCCCATACCTAAAATGCGCGAAGCAACCCGATCTGGATAGAACTCTTCTAAGTCGCCGGGGTTTTCTCCAGTTCCCACAAAAAGAATCGCTGCGCCCGTGATGGCTTTGATACTCATCGCCGCCCCACCGCGACTATCGCCATCCATTTTGGTGAGAACGACGCCGTTTAAATGCAAACGATCGTGAAAGGCCTTTGCCGAATTCACCGCATCTTGCCCTGTCATCGCATCGGCCACGAAAAGAACCTGATGTGGCTTCACGCGATTTTGAATTTCAGCAAGCTCGCTCATCAAGGCATCGTCGACGTGCAAACGACCCGCCGTATCCAGAATCACCATTTCATAGGATTCTTTACGAGCGAGTTCGACACCGCGTTCGCAAACCCCGGAAGCTCTCCCTTGAGTTTCGCTATAAACCGTCAGTGAAAGCTGCTTCCCCAATTGCTTGAGCTGTTCCACTGCAGCCGGTCTTTGCAAATCTGCCGCGACGAGCAAGGTACGCATTTTCTTTTTCTGAAAATGCAAAGCGAGCTTGGCGCAGCTTGTCGTTTTTCCGCTTCCCTGTAGACCCGCAACCAAAATCACCGTAGGTGCAGTTTTAGCAAATTCCAATCTCGACTGAGGCCCCATCAACCCCACGAGTTCGTCATGAAACACTTTCACGATTTGCTCGCTTGGCTGCACCGAGCGAATCACTTCTTCTCCAATCGCCCGGGACTTCACTCTCTCCATGAAATCCTTCACGACCTTGAAATGCACATCCGCTTCGAGCAGCGATTGGCGGATGAGCCTCAAGCCTTCTTCGATGTTTTGTTCCGTGAGCTTTGTAGGGCCACGGAATTTGTCGAAGGCTTTGGAAAGGGCAGAACTAAGGCTTTCAAACACTGGGCGATACTCTAAAAGCGAAGCAGATTAGCACTCTCAATGTGATGCTGCAATTGACCGCCATCTAATCCGAGACTCGATAGATCTTTGCTCCAAGCCTATTCAGCTTTTCTTCAATGCGCTCGTAGCCACGATCAATGTGATAGACCCGCTGCAATTCGGTTTCCCCTTCGCTGACAAGTCCAGCAAGCACGAGCGCCGCAGAAGCGCGTAGATCCGAAGCCATCACCATCGCTCCAGAAAGTCGTGTGCTGCCTTGCACAATGGCATGTGGACCGTCGCGGCGGATCTGGGCGCCGAGTCGAAGCATTTCCGCGACATGCATGAAACGATCGGGATAAATGCGCTCGCTAATCACGCTGACTCCGGGAGTGATTGCCATCAAACTCATCCATTGAGCCTGCAAATCCGTCGGGAAACCAGGATAGGGCAAAGTAGTCATGTCCACAGAGCGAAGTGGCGTTTCGCTTGGATAAGTGCGAATCATTCCTTTTCCAATTTCAAAATTGGCTCCGGCCGATTCCAACTTGTCGAAGAGCGCTGACAAATGCTCCGGCTGGCAATTTTCAATCGAAACTTCCCCATTACTGATGATTCCCGCTAAAACAAAGGTCCCAGCCTCAATACGATCGGCAATGACATGGCCTTCATGCCCACCCAGCTCTGAAACTCCGTCAATCTCAATGCGATGACTGCCAGCACCGCGAATTTTGGCACCCATCGCTTTGAGCCAATGTCCCAAATCCTCTACCTCTGGCTCGCAGGCCGCATTTTCGATGACGGTTCTCCCCTTCGCCAAAGTCGCCGCCATCATCACATTGCAAGTTCCTAAAACACTAGGGCCAAAAGAAGATCCCAGATAAATATCCGCACCTTGCAAACCATTCGGAGCCTCGGCTACGACATAGCCATGCTCGACAGAAATTTTTGCACCTAGCGCCGCCAAGCCTTTCAAATGCAAATCGATTGGACGTACGCCAATCACACAACCACCCGGCAAAGAAACTTTCGCTCGACGTCGTTTGGCTAGCAACGGACCGAGCACGCAAACCGAGCCACGCATTTGGCTGACAATTTCGTAAGGTGCGGTGTCTTCGTTCTCCTCAATTGTCTTTGCGCTGACGGCACCATCGTGACGGCGTTCCGCAGAAACGCCAAGCACACGAAGCAATTGAATCATCAATTCAATATCGCGAAGTGCTGGAGCGTTTTTCAAAAGCAAAGGCGATTCGGTTAATAGTGATGCCGCAAGAATCGGCAGAGTGGCGTTTTTCGAACCGCTGACTGAAACCCGCCCTCGCAAAGGCCCGTTGCCGCGAATGAGAAAGCGATCCATGTTATTTAACGAGCTTGCTGCCTAAATGACGCCCACCCAATAAATGCAGATGTAGATGAAAAACCATTTGTCCTCCCTCTGAATTGCAATTCACGATGAGTCGATAGCCGCTTTGATCAATGTTCTTCTTTTTCGCTAATTCCCCAGCACAGAGCATTAAGCGTCCGGCCAGTTCGCAATCTGCTTGAGACAGATCATTCACAGTCGGAATGTGTTTCTTAGGAACAATCAAAGAGTGCACAGGAGCTTGCGGATGAATATCCTCGAAGGCGATGAGATGCTCGTCCTCGTAAACAATCGTTGCCTTCGCCTCTTTGTTGATGATTTTGCAGAAAATGCAGTCCATGAGCCGCCCTCCGTAGTTCAAGCATTTAGAAGGCGGAATTCTATGGTGTTTTTTGGCCGGGATTGACAGAAAAATCAAAGCTGCCTACTATTTCCCGCTTATTTCCCTGCCAGTTCCAAACCAGGAGAGGGTCATGACCGAAGAAAATATGCAAACCATGGACACCGACTTTGTCGGAGATGCCGACTCGATCGGAGCGGCGGATTTTGAACTCTTTTCAACCACGAATTTCAAGATCGAGGACACACTCACGCTTCGCGCGTTGGTGCACTCGGATGAATCGGAAAAATCCCGATTTGCGAAAATGGTGGAAGAACTTCCCGACCCCGCTTCTACCCAGAGCCCGGAGAAGATTATTCGCCGAGGTTTAGGGCATTGGGTGTTGGGACAATACCTGCAAGCGGCGGAATGTCTCCAGCGCCAGGTGAAAAATCCGGTCGCTGCCTATTTCCGCGCCAAGTCTCTTTATTCCCGAGGACTCGCCAAAGAAGCGAAGGAAGCTTTTGAATCTCTGTTGCAAGCAGATAAAGGCAACAACTTCGCTCAAACTGGTTACCTACTCTGTTTCGAGTCTTTGGAAGATTGGGACGGTTTGAAGAAAGCGTTGAAGTCTAGCGGAAAAAATTATTCCGAAACTGCTGACTACAATTATTTCGAAGGGCGGCTTGCAGAAACTGAAAAACAACATGAGCAAGCGATTGCGTTCTACGAGCAGGCTCTCGAAAAAGACCCAAATCAACGCAATGCCACGTTTCGCTTGGCCTATTTGCTCGATCTCTTCGGAATGGATGGTGAAGCTATCGCTCACTATGAGCGACTCATGGCCATGAATCCTGTAGACGCAAATGCCGCGATCAATCTGGGTTTGCTCTACGAAGATCACGAACGCTATGACAAAGCCTGCGTTTGCTTCGAAGCCGTGCTCACGGCTTATCCTAATCACCAGCGAGCTAGAATGTTTCTCGAGGATGCCCGCGCGTCGATGAACATGTTCTACGACGAAGATCAGGAGAAGAAGGAAGACAAACTCCAACAGATACTGCGCATCCCGATTACGGATTTCGAACTCTCGGTGCGAGCGCGTAATTGCTTGGCCAAGATGGAAATTCAAACGCTAGGTGATTTGGTCAAGAAAACCGAAACCGAATTGCTTGGCTTCAAAAACTTTGGCGAAACTTCACTCAACGAAATTCGTGAAATCCTCAGACAAAAAGGACTGAATCTCGGCTTGGGTCGCGAAGATGTCGGAATCGGCATGAATCCCCTGGGAACAGGAATGACTCCTCCTTCTGCAGAAGCTTTGCAAAAGCCAATTGCAGATTTGGATCTCTCCGTTCGCAGCCGCCGAACAGTAGACAGCTTGGGCATACTAGTATTCGGAGATCTCACAGCGAAGAGCGAGAAGGACTTGCTCTCGACTCCAAACTTTGGTCAGACCTCGCTCAAGGAGATCAAAGAGAAACTCGCTCGATACGGTTTGACTCTAAGAGACTCACAGGACTAGAGAACTCCACTTTCAAAAATGTACGAATTCTTTGAAGGAGAACTGTTTAGCAAGTCGCCTTCGAGAATTGTCTTAAATGTGGGCGGAATTGCTTATTCGATAGCCATTCCGCTTTCTACTTTTAGCAAGTTAAGCGCGCGGGGAAACGTACGCGTACTCATACATCTCCATCAAAATGAAGAAGGGCCAAGACTCTTTGGTTTCGCTGAAGAGCGAGAACGAGAACTGTTTCGTTTGTTACTCAGTGTAGGAGGAGTTGGCCCGTCCACAGCCATTCAACTCCTCTCTCAACTCACTCCTGCAGAGCTAGTCGCAGCGGTCAGCGCAGAGGATGTGACTCGACTTCGAACGGTGAAAGGAGTCGGAGAGAAAACTGCGAAGCGTATTCTGATCGAACTCAAGGAAAAGATTGTCAAGCTCGGCATCGAAGTCGATCGAGCAACAATTTATCCTCCCGTCATCCAAGACGCTGTATCGGCCTTGCTTTCGATTGGTTTTGAAAGAAAAGATGCTGAAGCAGCTGTGATTCGCGCTCAAAAGAAATTGGGAAGCGATAATTTTCAAGAACTGGTCAAAGCAGCGATCGCCGATTCAAGATAAAGCGGACTGCGGCTTCGCGCGCCGAAAACGCTCTACATAAACGAGCAATAAAGAAAGATCCGCTGGAGTTACTCCCGCAATTCGTGAAGCAGCTCCAATTGTCGAAGGACGAATTTGATCGAGTTTTTTTCGCGCTTCATTGCGAAGTGTTTTCATCGAGGAGTAATCAATTCCCTCGGGAATAACTGTATTTTCTTGCCGGCGCATTCTCTCAACCTGATTTTTTTCGCGATTGATATAGCCTTCATATTTGGCATCGGCTTCGACTTGATAAATTTCATCGCGAATGAGTTCAAGTTGAGAGAGAGATTTCGACCAAGGCAATAATTGCTGATAAGAAATTTCAGGGCGGCGCAACCACTGACGCAAACGCAATCCTTCATGAAATTCTCGATCTAAAATTCCCAACGCGCTTTGGATTCTTTCTTCCTTCCGCGCTAGGCGATTCATCGATTCTTGATTGACTAAACCAAGTTCAAAAGCCTTTGGAGTCAGTCTTCGATCCGCATTGTCATGGCGCAGCAACAGACGATGCTCGGCTCGAGAAGTAAACATTCGATAAGGTTCGGTGGGATTGGCAATCACCAAATCATCAATCAACACACCAATATAAGCTTCCGAACGCTGCAATCGGAAAGCAGACTCGCCACGCATCCAGCGCACGGCATTGATTCCCGCCATCAAACCTTGAGCACCTGCTTCTTCATAACCCGAAGTTCCATTGATCTGCCCCGCTAGAAAAAGTCCGCGTGTTCCTTTGAGAGAAAGATTTTCCGCGAGCTGATAAGGCGGAATGAAATCGTATTCGACGGCATAGCCATATTTGAGAATGCGCGCATTCTCTAGCCCCACAATGGAATGAATGATCTTGTCTTGCACATCTCGAGGAAGACTAGTCGAGACTCCATTGAGATAAATTTCCTCGCTCTCATAGCCTTCGGGTTCAAGAAAAACCTGATGACGAGTTTTGTCGGCGAAGCGATGCACCTTGTCTTCAATCGATGGACAATAACGCGGTCCATGGGATTGAATTTGTCCATTGAACATCGGCGCACGATCTAAATTCTCACGGATGAAAGTATGAGTCTGTTCATTGGTGTAACTCACCCAACAAGAGATTTGTCGATTGAGAATTTTTTCTGTAGAGAAAGAAAATGGCGCTGGATCGGCGTCACCTGGCTGTTCCGATAATTGGGAGAAATCGACACTGGAAGAATCAATGCGCGGCGGTGTTCCTGTTTTGAGTCTTCCGAGCTGAACACCGAAACGTTCCAAACTTTGAGAAAGCCAATTCGCTGGACGATCTCCTAAACGTCCTCCAGGAGTTTGCAATTCTCCTTCATGCATCAACGCTCGCAAAAAAGTGCCTGTGGTCAGAATGACGGCCTTCGCGCGAATTTCGAGTTTTGAATCGAGTTCCACTCCGAACACCTGCTTAGCTTCGAAAAGCAAAGCGCTGACTTCCCCTTCAATCAGCTCCAGATTTTTCTGTGATTCAACTCGGCGAAGCATGGCCCGGCGATAACCGTGGCGATCGCATTGAGCACGCGGAGACTGCACGGCCAAACCCTTGCTCGTATTGAGCATTCGAAACTGAATCCCTGTCTCATCGGTGTTTTTGCCCATTTCCCCACCGAGGGCGTCAATCTCGCGAATCAGCTGTCCTTTGGCTAAACCACCCATGGCGGGATTGCAGGACATTTGACCGACGGAGTCTCGGCGTAGGGTCAAAATCGCGGTCTTGGCCCCCATTCTCGCAGCCGCAAAGGCCGCTTCGGTACCAGCATGGCCAGCACCTACGACGACAATGTCAAACTCTCGACGCATCGCTCAAGTCAAACTCCTAAGTTCCGAAAATTCCTTCATGCGAGACTATTGTTTTCGAAATCGCAAAAAGCTACTGCAAATCTACTTTCGCTCCATCCCCCAATAAAACAGCCCCTCTAAATAGAGACCGTAGCCTCACGATACAAGCCCTCCTATATTAAGGGGGCATGCAAATTCTTGGGAACTCTTTGATCGCCCTCGCCATATTCTGTTTTGGCGAAGATGTCTCTCGCCCCAGCATTGAAGAACTAATCCGGCTCAGCAAAGAAAGATCCGCACAAGTTCGTCGGCAAAACGAACAACGTTTAGGCGAGATTTTACCTTTACTGGAACTCCCCTATGACAAGAACGAGACTTTGGTCGGGGAAAAAATCGACGAGCTCACCAAAATGGGCCCTTCTATTTGGCCTTTGCTACTGCCCCAACTGAATCCCAACGGCCAAGACGATCGCATGCTGCAACGCGGACGCAATTGCGCGCGTGCGATTGGAAAAATGGAAGCCAAACCGCCACTCGAGGAATTGTTTGCCTTGCTCAAAAACGGAACAACTGAGGGCAAACGCAACGCGATTTATCTACTGGGCGCCTTTCAGATTCAGGAAAGTCGAGAATCCATCGAAGTATTCCTAGATGCCAAACAAGAAAGTGAATTGCGACTGCAAGCGATTCGCGCTCTAGGAAAATTGAAATCGGATTTGTCTTTACCAGCGTTGTTGGAATGTTTGAAACACGCCGATCATCCACTCGCTCGCGAAATTCTTGCGACACTGGATGAAATTCCTTCGAACGCTGCAATTCAATCTATCACACAAATTGCGATTGAAGCTTATTTCCGTCCTATGCTGAGCGACTTTTTGGTCTTGATCGAAAAAATCGGAGGCCGCGAAAGTTTGCCCTATCTTTGCCAAGCCCTGACTTTCTCTGATCTGCGTACCAATCAATTAAAAGCGCTGATCCAATCGATTGGCAAATTAGGAGCGCCCGCCTGTCCTCAAGCCATTGCTCCACTAAAAACTCTTTTGGATCATCCCGATCGTGAGATTCAGGCGGAGGCCGGTTTCGCGCTAAATGAATTGGGTGACGATTCGGGAAGTAAAATTCTTACGGCGGCAGCAGATGAGTACATCAAAGACTATCCGCGCGATCCACGCGGTTATGAATCCCGCGGGAAAACCTGGTTTCGATTGAAACGTCATCGCGAAGCGATTCGCGATTTTAAAGAATCGATTCGTCTCGCTCGTAAAGACGCCCCACTCGCTGAAATTTATGTTCTTCTCGCCAGATCTCACGGTGCTTTGAATCAACTTCGCGATGCTTATCAGGCACTCAAGAATGCAAATTTAGAAGTGAGTGCTTTAGCGGCATACAAGGATCTGCCTGAATTGAAAACACTGCGTGATCACGAACGTTACGGGAAGATTTTCGGGAAGTAGTGCCCGTTACACCCTCCGCCCTACTCAATCTGTGATTATTTTCTGTCAGCTCCAACCCAGTTACGCGCCATCCGAGCAACTTCGTCGTCGGCTGAAGGCCAAGCGGAACTGTCAACTAACTGATCAGGCTTAATCGGACCTAACGGCGCACTTCCGTTTCGGTCAGCCATGTGAGAAATCGGAAGATTGAGGATCGAGCCATCACGTAGCACGAAGTAATCCGTGACTGTTGTCAAACCGGCAGAACTTTGGCCGAAAAAACGAGTGTTTTCTCGACCTCTAAATGCGAGCACGGCCAGTTCGCCGGAACTCATAGTCCATGGTCCGATCAACACGGCAACCCGAGACGGTGCAATCATTCGATCGTTAGCCTCAAGCTCAATACGCAGTTGCTCCTGCTTCGCTCCGACGGGCTTGTCGCCGTACTCAAGCCACACAGCTGCATTGTCACAACCGACATGTGAGCTAACTTTACCGTTCACGAGCGAAGTCGTCAGAGTACCGTCGCCAAGCACAGGCCGCAGACCAAGCAGCATAGGCCAAACATTCCCACCGCCATTGAAACGCAAATCGATCACCCAACCCCTGGGATTCTGGGCTTCGAGAGATGCAATGACTTTGCGAAGCAAAGACGCGTATTGGCGCAACTCGGAGAGCTCGGTAGCTCCACACATTGGAACAACCACGTAGGCAGTGCGATCGTCGAGCAAAACACCCTGCGGTTGCACGGGAATCTCTCCTCGTGTTGAGTTCGTTGCAGAAGAAGCCGAGGAATCTTCTGTTTTGTTGCTGGGCGACTCTAAGCGAAGAGCTGGAATGAAACGCGCGTGAGTATCCTTGAGTTTTTTCACCGCAGCATCAATTGCCTGATACGCGTCTGATTCACTGGCTCCTGATGGAATCGTTTTTTCCAGTTCATTTTGAACAACAGCCCAGTCGACACGATCGCAACCGAGGGGTTTAGCCGCCAAGATTTCAATCGCCTGGCGAAACAGTTCGCGGCCCTTGTTTTCGATTGCCTCAACGCCATTAGCAAAAAGTGCGATTCCGGACAACGCTGCGCAAATTAAGCCAGTTACCATTTGGGCTCTTGAAAACAAACCGATGCAACCTGGTTCTGTTTTTTCATACAAACATTCCCTTGCGCCTTATTGTCGAATGACTTACCGACCTTACCACAGCTGAAATGACGGGGCATAGAACGAAATGAATCCGTAGGCTAGAATCCCCGGCTCAATTCTTATGACAAGCTTACAAATTACCGTTGAAGATTTAGGTCCGTGCCAAAAGAAGGTACGAGTCCGTGTTCCCCCAGAGCGAATTCGCGAAGAAATCGAAAATGGCATTAAGAATGCCGGTCGCTATCTCAAAGTGCCTGGTTTCCGACCAGGGCATATTCCACGACAAATCGTGGAACAACGTTATGGCGAGGCGATTCGACGCGAAGTGAAAGAGACTTTGGTGCAAGACGCCTATCGCGAAGCCTTGCAGGAAAAGCAACTCGTACCGCTGACAAGTCCGGAGATTCCTCTCGATAAACTGACTCTTGAAGAGCAAAAAGCGCTCGAGTTCGAGGTTTCGATTGATGTGCGCCCCACCATCGAACTCAAAAAATACAAAGGAGTCGGCGCGAAACGGGAAAAAGTTTCTGTCGCTGCTTCTGAAATTGACGATCAAATCAAGAATCTACGAGCCAGTCGCCGTCGACCGGTTTCGGATCCTGAAGGGAAACTTGCTGAAGAAGGTTTTGCGGTTTGTTCGATTGAGTTTTTCGAGGGCAAGGATTCTATTCTCAAGCGCGATGCAGTTCGAATTTCCTCGATCACCCCAGTTGTGGGCACTGATCCGAAGAAATTTGAAAAAGCCTTACTCGGGAAAAAAGTAGGTGACTCGATTGAATTAGATCTCAAGTATCCAGAAGATTTTGAAGTAGAAACTGCCCGCGGAAAAAGCGGAAAAGTGAAACTTGTTGTCAGCGACATCTACAAACTCATCGAACCTACTGATGAAGAAATGCTCAAGACCTTCGATTTCCCAGATTTGGACACGCTGAAAAAAGAAACCGAAAAAACGATTCTTTCCCATAAAGAAGAGCAAGAAAGCCGACGTATCGAAGACAAAATCATTGATGAATTGATCGAGTCCCATCAATTCGAATTGCCTCAACGAGTGGTCGATGAACAAGCGGAATCGGCTTTGTCTCGCTTCCGATCTCTGCGTGAAGGTGCAGGAATCAAAGGCGAAGCTCTTGCAGCGGAAGTTGCCGCTCAGCAAAGCAAAACACAAGAAACAGCCGTGAAGCAATGCAAAGGCTTTTTCTTGATTGAAGCGATTGCACGTAAAGAAAAGCTATTCGTCACCGACGAGGAGTTGATCGCAGAGTTACAAGGGATTGCGGATAGAAACCAAACTCCTGTGAAGGAAGTGGTTCAGTATTATCAGCAACAAAACCTAATTCCCATGCTTCGAATTGAATTGATGGAAAAGAAGGTTAGAAAATTCCTCGTCGAAAACGCAAAAATCTCTTGAGCAAACGCTAGCGCGCGGCCGACAATTTGGGTGGTTCTACGGATAGGAAAGGAAAAGCACATGAACTCTGAAGCGGAAAAATATTATGTCCCCATTCCCTACGTCATTGAAAAAACCGGCCGCGGCGAACGCCAATACGATATTTGGTCAAGATTGCTCGAAGACCGAATCGTTTTCATCGGTACTCCGATTGACGATCAAGTCGCCAACGTGATTATCGCCCAGCTGCTTTTCCTTCAAAAAGACAACAAGAATCAGGACATCAATGTCTATATCAACTCGCCTGGTGGCAGTGTGACCGCGGGTTTGGCAATTTACGACACCATGCAATTCGTTCAATGCGATGTCGCGACCTATTGCATCGGTCAGGCCGCATCGATGGGAGCAGTGTTGTTGACAGGGGGAACCAAGGGTAAGCGATACGCTTTGCCTCATTCCCGCGTAATGATTCATCAACCTTGGGGTGGCGTACAAGGAACCGCTTCGGACATTTCAATCCAAGCCGAAGAAATCTTGAAGATGAAGAAAACGCTCAACGAGTTGCTCTCGAAACATGCAGGACAAAACATTAAGACCATCGAAAAGGACACGGATCGGGATTTCTTCATGTCCGCCAGCGAAGCCAAGAGCTATGGACTCGTCGATGATGTGGTGGAAATGATCAAGATGCCCTCCGCTGTAGGAGCATGAACAAACAAGGCGGAAAAGGAAGAGTCGTCGAGAAATGCAGCTTCTGCAATAAAGGCCGCCAAGCGGTTAAGAGCCTGATTGCCGGCCCGCCAGGCACTTTCATCTGCAACAGCTGTGTGGAAGTCTGTAATTCGATTCTCCAAGAAGAGGAAAGAAAACATCGAGCTTCTACGCAGCGTGCGAGCACCGCGATCGAACGCGGCAAATTGCCGATTCCCGAAGAGATTCACCGATTTCTGGATCAATTTGTCATCTCACAGGATCGCGCAAAAAAAATCCTCTCCGTCGCCGTCTATAACCACTATCGACGAATCTCTCACGCCTTAGAACGTCCGGATATCGAGTTAGAAAAATCAAATATCTTGCTCGTAGGACCGACCGGTTCGGGGAAAACTTTGTTAGCGCGGACCTTGGCGAGAATGCTCGATGTTCCTTTTGCCATGGTTGACGCGACTACTCTCACGGAAGCTGGCTATGTCGGCGAAGATGTCGAGAACATCTTGTTGCGACTGTTGCAGAACGCCAAATTTGATGTCGCTCGTGCAGAACAAGGAATTGTCTATATCGATGAGATTGACAAAATCGCCCGAACTACCGGCAATGTCTCCATCACTCGCGATGTTTCCGGCGAAGGCGTACAACAAGCGCTGTTGAAAATCCTGGAAGGAACGATAGCAAATGTGCCTCCTCAAGGAGGTCGCAAACATCCAGAGCAGTCCTATATCCAAATCAACACCGAAAAAATCCTCTTCATTTGCGGAGGAACTTTCACGGGAATTGAAGAATATATTTCTCGACGCACGGGTCGCTCTCTGATTGGTTTCTCCTCTGCGCAAGATCCTGGCAAAGTGCAAAGTCAAGGAAACGCGAAACTAAGCGGCCTCAATCCAGAAGAAAGAAGTCTACTACTGCGCAAAATTGATGCGAAGGATTTGATTCAATTTGGAATGATCCCGGAATTCGTTGGCCGCTTGCCTGTGATTTCCGTGATGGATCCGCTAAGCGAAGCCGATCTCATACGCGTGCTCTTAGAACCTAAGAACGCGCTCGTGAAACAATACAAACGCATTTTCGAGATGGAAGGTGCGGAGCTTGATCTCGCTCCCGACGCTCTGTCAGA
>CAZMYG010000045.1:0-17769 GCA_964570465.1 uncultured Planctomycetales bacterium | reverse complement strand
TCCTGTTCCGACGAGATATTCAGTCGGTAAATGATTTGAAGGAAGGAATGGAATTGGAAGGTGTTGTCACCAATGTGACGAATTTCGGAGCCTTTGTAGATATTGGTCTAGAGCAAGACGGACTCGTACATATTTCGGAGCTTGCAGATCGCTTTGTGCGAGCGCCTCATGAAATTGTCCGCTTGGGACAAATTGTCAAACTGCGTGTGCTCTCGATTGATTTGGAAAAGAAAAAGGCCAGCCTCTCTATGCGTCCTCCCAAACCAGAAGAGCGTGCTAAGGCGGCGCCAGTCAAACGTGAACCTCCTGCACCTCGAATTGTTCGTGCGGCAACGCATCGACGTGATGGACTTGGCCAAGAAAAAGAAGAGCGTGGCAAGAAAAAAGGGAAGCGCGGAGATCGTGACAATAAAGATCGCAAACGATCTGATCGTCAAGATGGACGTGGAGGTGGCGAAGGCGGTGCACGTCGCGGACATTTCAAAGGCAAAGAAAGGTCCAACGAATTCGTTGCCCAGGAAGCTGAAGGAGAGAATGAAACGCCACGTACTCCGCAAAAGGCTTTCGTGAATAATCCCTTCCAATCTTTCTTTCAGAAATAGTTGAGGGACACTCGTTATATTGTCGGATTCTCAGATTCGGTAAACCGAATCTGAGAATCCGACAATATAACGAGTGTCCCTCAGCGAGAGCGAATCAGCAATTCCGCAGGGATTTTTGCCTTTTCGATTTCGTTTTTTGCCTCTCGTAAATAACGGCGAGCATCGCTGACATAACCTGCGGTAGGACGTACCTGCGGCGCTAATTTTGAAAAAAAAGAATTCCATCGTTCCATCAGCAACTCGCGTGTGTATTTGGCAAAAATCGAAGCGAGGGCAACCGCGAAGGAATGATCTTCTCCTTTTTCTACAAAGGAAATTTTGATCGAACCCGATTCATTCTCGAGCCGATAGTGAGATTCTCTTTTGCTCTCGTGGAGAATCCAAATTTGCGCGCTGGGAAAAATGCCTTGTAGTGCTGGGGCATAGCGTCGGCGCATCCCATGTCGATCTATCCAGATTTCTCCACCATCCAGTAGATGTTTTTCTACAAGCCAACGAATCGCGGGGGCGCATTTCTCAAAATGAGTGTTGGATTTATTGAAGCTTATACGAAACGAGTCGTTGAGTTCTGCTTCAGGAATGGCGCAGCTAGCAACAGCGCATAAATTAATTTTCTGAGAGTGGAAAAGGGTACGTAATTCTTGAGCTTTTTCTTCAATGCGTTCTTTATTCGCCCAGCGAGGCAAGTGACAGAGCCGATCACGATACCAGGGATGTCGGTCCAGCGTTTCCTGACTTGGGGCAAGAGGAGAACTCGAGAGAAAATCATCTAAGCTAACAGGGATTTTCCCATGCGTTACGGCGTAAAAACTCAAACAGCACTCTTCCAACAACTCCCATTTCTTTTTTCCCTGAAATAGTTTTTTTGAATCGCAGATGAGCAGTTTTTTCGAATCCCCACGTTCTTTTGAAATCCCATCACTGAGCAAATCCCAGGGATTTTCAAGCGTCGGCATGCGCAAACTGACAAAACCAAAACAAAGAGGTCCTAGCATGGGTCCCAATCCTGCCTCATCAATTCCGCATAGTGCCGGCACTTAATTCGCCCCTATTTTTGAGCCGATACAAAGGGCTGTGAAAACACTGCTTTTTATTGACGACCCTCTACTGCGAGACCAGTTGCGCGCTGGATTTGCAAGTTCCTCAGAATTTGATGTTGTGGTTTCTAGTTTTCCTCGAGGATTGCATCTTCTCGGCAACTCGGATGGAACTAAGCCTGGGAACTGGGATTGGGTCTGGGTGCAGTTGCACGATTCAAACCAAGAAGCGACTCTCAAAAGTATTCGCGAACGTAATAAGGAAGCGTTGATCGTGGTTTTAGGAGAACAAAAATTCTGGGAGCATCTCACCACGCTCAAAGAAGAATGGAAAATCGCGGGTTTCCTTTCTCTGCCGATGGATCCAGTCGAATTTTTCCGCACAGTAGGCCGTCTCCGCTCTCGCTATCTCAGTGAGACACAGGGTTAGTTTTCAATCCTTGATAGCGGCTCCAAAGTATCGGGGCCACAATCACAATGATCAGTACTCCAATCCACTGAGAAGTAGAAAGTGGCCCGTAAAATCCTCGATCTGCATCGCCTCGAAAAAATTCAATGAGGAATCGGCCGACGGCGTACAGAATCAAAACCATTCCCGCCACTTGTCCTTTAAATTTCTTCCGCTTGAGCATCCATGCGCCAATCGCTGCGATCAAAAACCCATTCATCGCCATATAAATTTGTGCCGGATGAATGGAATGACCTGCCAATTCTGGGGGAAATAAAGAGTCTTTCGGAAGAGGATCAGGAACGTGAAGTGCCCAGGGCATAGTGGTTTCGCTTCCATAATCATCACCGACGAGCAGACAGCCAAAGCGACCAATGCCATAACCAAGCATTCCAGCAACCAACATATAATCTGCCGTTGCCCAAGGATCTAAGCCGACTTTCTTCGCATGTCGCAGACCCAACCAAAGTGAGAGAAGAAATCCTCCGTAAAACACCATGCCTCCTTCCCAAAAGGCGAGGATGCGAAAAGGATTGTCTTGAAATAGAGAGTAGTTCTGCATCACAAAGAACAAACGTCCTCCGGCTAACACTCCAATCAAAATCCAGAAGGCGAGATCGCTAATTTTCTCTGGGTCGTTTTGAGTGTCGGAGCCATATTTGCGGGCCAATCTCGTGGCCCACCAAAGTCCCACCAGAAATCCCGTCATCACCATGACCCCAAAGGAGTGTATCGGAATGCTCGTGATTTCCTGGCCAGGAGCAGGGTGGAAGAGAGAATTGAGAAAACTTTGCAAAAACTCAGGTAATGGAATTCGAAAGAGGGTTGGCCACATAATTGGCTGAACATCTTATGGCGGCTCCCTGGTGCATACCAGCAATCGTGAATAAGATAGCCAACCTTTTTAGAACTGCCCATATGCAAGCAATGCAACCAACACAGCCAGCAAAACCCAAGGTCAAAGTGTTTTTTGAGGGGCGATATCGAAAACTCGTTCGAGATCTGCCACAAACCGTTTTTTATTGCCCAACTTGTAAGGGTCGAGGTGGTTCCTGCGAACGTTGCCAAGGTTTTGGCAAGTTAACCAAGGACTCTGTGGAAGAACTCATCGCTCGCGTTGTGTTGCCCCAATACCGCGCTCGACGCAATAAGTTTCACGGCGCCGGGCGTGAAGATATTGATGTCCGAATGCTAGGAACCGGACGGCCTTTTGTTTTTGAAGTGGTGAATCCTAAAAATCTGGAAGTCGATCTGGCCGGCATCGAGAGAAGTATTAATCAACGCTATGAAGGTCGGATGGAAGTTGAAAATTTGCGATTTTGTTCAAAGAAACGAGTCGCGATTTTAAAAGAAGCGAAATGTGCCAAAGAATATCGTGCGCTGTTACAGTGTTCTCCGGCGCCACAAAACGAAAAAGTTGCCGCATTGAGAGGTGCGAAATTAGAAATTGTGCAGCGAACTCCTGAGCGAGTGGCTCATCGAAGAGCGGATTTGGATCGCAAGAGATGGATTGAGATTATCGAGATTCAATCCCCTAGCCCGGAAACTTTGGAGCTGCGATTGAGATCTGCTCATGGAACCTATATCAAGGAAGCGATTTCAGGATTGAGAACTGAACCTTCTGTGGCTTCTTTGTTGGGAGTCCATTGCGTTTGTGTGGAGCTGGATGTCATGGCCATTTTGGAACCGGTGGCGGATGGGGCAAATTAGGAGATCCCCTAAGAAACAATGAATTCACCCAAGCCCCGTGTCGAACAGCGAGTTCGCCTGAGCTTGGAAGGGATGCACTGCGCTTCCTGCGTGCAGACAATCGAGTCTGCAATTCGTTCTATTCCTGGTGTTTTAGAAGTTCATGTCAGCTTGCCTTTACGAGAAGCCGAAATTCGTTTCGATTCCAAGATTGTCAACGAACCAGTCTTTCTCGCGGCCATCGGAAAAACCGGATATCGGGCCTCGTTAGAAACGGGTGGGTCTGAAGAGAAGAAAGAGGCCCGTCTTTATTTTTGGCTCTTTCTGATTTCTCTATTTCTCACCTTGCCCCTCGTTTTGCGTATGGCCGTGCTTCACTTTCCCGGGAAACTTCCTTGGCTCGAAGCGCAGCTCAGTGATCTGATCGATCTGCTAGCCTCGAGCGCCGTGCAATGGGGACCCGGGCTTGTTTTCTATTTCGGTGCATTCCGCGAGTGGCGGTCAAAAACTTTGGGAATGAATACGCTCGTGGTTTTGGGCACGAGCGCGGCCTACTTCTATTCTTTATTTCTTTTCTTCACGAAGGGAAATACGGGAGGGCATAGTTATTTCGAAAGTTCTGCCGGGCTGATTTGTTTCCTCATGCTTGGGCGTTGGCTCGAAGCCAAGATGCGTGGCAATGCGCTACGCGCGTTGCGTTCGTTGTTGGAACTGCAAGCTTTGAGCGCGACAAAGCTCACCGGAAAAAATGGGGAAGAGCCTCAAACGGTGATGATTACCGAGCTTGTTATTGGAGATCGCGTACAAATAAGGCCAGGTGAAATTATCCCTTGTGATGGAATTGTCGAACGCGGCATTTCTACAGTGGAAGAAGCGATGGCTACGGGGGAATCGAAACCCGTCGAAAAACGCGCAAACGATCGCGTACTCGGCGCAACGATCAATCTGACTGGTGTGCTTGTTATTCGCGTATCAAAAGTAGGTCGCGAAACTTTTCTCGCACAAATGATCGATGCTGTCCGCCGCGCTCAAGCGGACAAAACTCCTTTGCAGCGGCTAGCGGATCGTTTCTCTGCCAAATTTGTTCCGATCGTCATCGGGATTGCTTCCTTCACTTTTCTCGTTTGGCTTTTTGTGTTCTCTGCACCACTTTCTCTCGCATTGGATTATGCGGTTTCCGTCTTGGTCATTGCTTGTCCCTGTGCTTTGGGTTTAGCCACTCCAATGGCGATTGTTGTTGCGAGTGGAGTCGGAATGCGTCGTGGTGTTTTAGTGAAGAAGGCCTCTGCGTTGGAAGCATTAGCCTCAGTAGATACAGTCGCTTTTGACAAAACGGGAACTCTGACCCAAGGAAAATTTTCTGTGATCAAAATTTTTGCTGCGTCCGGACATCGTGATGAAGAAGTGCTCCGCGTCGCTGCTGCGCTAGCACGTTATTCCTCGCATCCTCTTTCTGCGGCATTACGCCAATACGCCGAGAAGCAGGGAGTGTGGGGTGGGCATACCATTGGAGTGCAAGAGTTTCCAGGTCTTGGGGTCACAGGGGAAATGGAAACGCGACCGATTTATCTCGGCAGCGAAAGATTTTTCCAGGAGAAACAAGTTTCCCTTCAGGCTCTTTCATCCGCGAATCAAACGGCCATCGAACAAGGCTGGTCTGTTGTCTTTGTAGGCAGGGAATCAAAAGCAATTGGCATGATTGCGTTGGCGGATATTTTGCGTCCCGGAGCAAAAGAATCGATTAGCCAGTTGAAAAAGTCGGGGTTTACTTTGTGTATCTTGAGTGGCGATCGAAGGGAAACTGTGGGGAGTCTTGCTCGCGAACTTGAAATTGGCGAATGGGCCGCAGGGATGAAACCAGAAGGAAAAATGAATTATCTCAAAGGACTTCGCGCTCAGGGGAGGCAAGTTGCTTTTCTAGGAGATGGAATCAACGATTCTCCTTCTTTAGCAGCGGCGAATGTAGGCATTGCCATGGGATCGGGTAGTGATATCGCGAAAGAGGCAGGTGACTTAGTGCTCGTACGCAGCGATTTAAGCGATCTATTCTTTGCTTTTGAACTCTCTCGATCCTGTGTACGCAAAATCCGCCAGAATTTGGCCTGGGCTTTTATCTACAATTTTTTGGGTATTCCGATAGCCGCAGGCGTTTTTAGCGCTTTTGGAATCAAAC
The DNA here is from genome assembly GCA_964570465.1 of uncultured Planctomycetales bacterium. Classification (GTDB taxonomy): domain Bacteria; phylum Planctomycetota; class UBA1135; order UBA1135; family CAZMYG01; genus CAZMYG01. The sequence goes on along the minus strand of CAZMYG010000045.1, from coordinate 11,820 downwards.
TGACTCCTCAATTCGCAGGATTGGCAATGGGACTCTCTTCAGTTTCTGTCGTCGCGAATTCGCTGCTCTTGCGACGAGTGAAGGGTAGTTAAAGGGCAAGAGCAAAAATCTGCCCGTCGAAAATGGGTTTCTCGCCTACGAATCCTTGAACTGTCCAAGTTGAGGCATTGGATCGCAGACGATCGCAACGAACGGCGAGCAACAAACGGGAACCTGGTTCTACGCTGGATCTGAAACGAATTTTGTCCACGCCTCCAAAACCCATGAAAAACTTTTCACCCTTCGCAAAGTCGTGCTGGTAATGAAAGGTACAAAGCTGAGCAGCCGCTTCAATCATCAACACTCCAGGCATAATCGCTCGGCCCGGAATATGTCCTCTCACCCAAAAACTGTCGAGTTTTGCATCATTAAATCCCACGGCGAGTTTTTTCTCAGGGTCAACGTGATAAACGCCGTCTAGGAGGGCAAATTCAAATCGATGGGGGACAAAGGTTTCGATCGTTTTCCGATCGTAGAGAATAGCTTTATTAAGGTAGTCTTTTGGATCGATTAAAGGTTCGGATGGCATAATTTGGCTGAATTTATACCCGTGGAATGCCGATAGAGAAACTCGATTTTCATGAAAACAACCGAACAGGGCGAAACAGTCAATCGAGCGGATCTTTTTGCGGTGGAAGAAAGTGCCGTCAATGCGGTGCTCAGTCGTTTAGACGACATCCCAGCAATGCCTCTAACAGCCGCAGAAATCTTGCGGCTTACGAAGACTCCCGATGTGGAAGTCAAAGAAATTGAGAAGGCAATCCAATCGGATCCTGCTTTAACTGCCAAGGTTCTGCGTATTGCGAACTCGGCTTTCTATGGTTTGAAAGTTCCTGTATCGACTCTGTCCCACGCTTTGATGGTTCTTGGTTTGTATCAATTGCGCTCCGTCGTCGTCGCGGCCGCTTATCGAGGGCTTTATGCAAAAGTCCCTCACGCTGTCGAAGGCTTACTCTCCGATATTTGGCGACATTCCGTGGTCACTGGCTTTGTGGCGCGAGAACTCGCGAAGAAAGCGGGCATTCCTCAAACCGAAGAATGTTTCGTGGTTGGCCTGATGCACGATATTGGACAGGTGGTATTGGCCAGACGATTCACAGAAGAGTATGCGCGTCTGTGCAAAGAAGCTCAGGATGCAGGCATTGATAAACGTTCGGTGGAACGCTCCCGTTGGGGCGTCGATCACACCATGGTTGGTGCGACAATTCTCGATCGATGGAAAATTGCTCCAGGACTTGCCAACTATTTGCGCTATCACCATGAGCCAGCTCTCGCTTCAGAAGAAGAACGACGTTTTGTTTCGGTGATCTGTCTTGCGGATCGTTTCGATCGAAATCAAATGCCTACTCGAGAATCTCTCGATCAGGGCGATTTCCCTCAAATTCTTGGGTTTGCCGGGCTTGACGCAGATCAACTCTTTCAATCCTTGGAAGAGCTCAAAGCGCGAATCGCGGAAGAAGCCAGCTCGATCAATAACCTCTAGCTTTCCCTCTGAAAATCCTCCACCATTTCCGACATGCACGATTATGAGATTCTAGGTCAGTTCTATCTTGGCAAACCCATCGACCTCGCCACGCGAAAGCACCGGCCGGGTTATTTCCTCTACGACTCCAAGGATTTGCTCACGCATGCGGTTTGCGTAGGTATGACGGGAAGTGGGAAAACCGGCCTTTGCGTTGGTTTACTTGAGGAAGCCGCAATCGATGGCGTGCCTGCGATTGTGATCGATCCCAAGGGAGATCTAGGAAATTTATTGCTGAGCTTTCCGGCTCTTCAAGCCGAGGAGTTCGCTCCTTGGGTCAATGAAGAAGAAGCGCGCCGCAAAGGGATGAACACTGCGCAATTCGCTGCGGAGCAAGCGGAGCGCTGGAAAAAAGGTTTAGGGGATTGGGATCAAGGTCCCGAGAGAATTCAAAAACTTCGCCAAGCGGCCGAGTTTGCGGTCTATACCCCAGGTGCTCGTTTTGGAATGCCACTTTCGATTTTGAAATCGTTTACGGCGCCGAGCGCTTCGGTGCTTACAGATCGAGAGCTTCTTTTAAGTCGAGTCAATACAACTGTGTCGAGCTTGCTTGGATTATTAGGAATCGAAGCAGATCCTCTACAGAGTCGAGAGCATATTTTGCTCGCGAATTTGATCGATCGGAATTGGCGCGAAGGAAAAGACTGTGATTTAGCCAGTTTGATTGCTCAGATTCAGAAACCGCCTTTCTCGAACATTGGCGCCTTCGATCTCGAAAGTTTTTTCCCGGCCAAGGAGAGATTTCAATTGGCCATGCGTTTGAACAATTTGCTGGCTGCACCTGGCTTCGATGTTTGGATGGAAGGCGAGGCTCTTGATATCGATCGTCTGCTTTATTCACCACAGGGAAAACCAAAGATCTCGATCATTTCGATTGCCCATCTAAGCGATAGCGAACGCATGTTCGTCGTTTCTTTTCTGCTCGGCGCTGTTTTGGAGTGGGTGAGGAAACAGTCGGGCACAAGTAGTTTGCGCGCGATTTTGTTCATGGATGAGATCTATGGTTATTTCCCTCCCGTGGCCAATCCGCCTTCGAAGACTCCTTTACTGACTTTGTTGAAACAGGCGAGAGCCTTTGGTTTAGGTGTCGTGTTGGCAACTCAGAATCCCGTCGATTTGGACTATAAAGGACTGGCAAATGCAGGAACTTGGTTTCTTGGAAGACTGCAAACCGAGAGAGATAAACAACGCGTTTTGGAAGGGTTGGAAGGTGCGGCAGCTCAAGCGGGAAGCACTTTCGATCAACAGAAAATGGAACAGACTCTAGCCGCTTTGGGCAATCGAGTTTTCTTGGTAGCGAATGCGCATCAGGATGCCCCAGAGATTATCGAAACGCGCTGGACTCTTTCCTATTTGCGAGGTCCTTTAGGTCGAGACCAAATTGCCCGTTTGATGAGTTCGCGAAAAGAAACGGCCGCGCCAGTCGCGAGCAATGTGAATTCAACGGTTTCAAGTTTTGGAACTACAACAGCCTCCTCGATGCCTCCTTCGCTCGCTCCGCAAATTTCCCAATTTTTTGTTCCCGCTCTCAGCGAAAAATCACCTGGCAAGGTTTTGTGCTATCAGCCAATGCTTTTTGCTAGCGCTAGTTTGCGTTTTGCAGATGCAAAAAAGAAAGTCGATTGCAATCAAGAGAGCAATCTGTGGGTGACGATTGGTGAAGATCCCATTCCTGTGGATTGGGAATTGGCAACTCCTGCAGAGATTACTCCAGATCAGTTAGAGAAGCAGGCTCGAGAGGGGGCAGAGTTTTCGGAGTTGGCCTCTCCTGCGCATGCAGTCAAGAACTACCCCGTTTGGAGTAAAAACTTTCAGGCCTGGCTGTTGCGAAGCCAAAAGTTAGAACTCTGGAAAAGTCCTTCTCAAAATTTGTTTTCGAATCCTGGAGAGTCCGAGAGAGATTTTCGTATTCGTTTGACTCAGAGTGTTCGGGAAAAACGCGATCAAGCCATCGAGGCGTTGCGGCAAAAATATGCGAGCAAATTGCAAAGTTTAGAGACGCGAATTTTGCGGGCTTCACAAATGCTCGAAAAAGAAAAAGAACAAGCGAAGCAGCAAAAATTTCAAACCGCGATTTCTTTTGGAGCGACTTTACTCGGAGCCTTTCTGGGTAGAAAAGCGGTGAGTGCGTCAAGCCTTGGCAGGGCGACAACTACGGCGCGAGGCGTCTCTAGGGCGAGTAAGGAAAATCAGGATGTCGCAAGAGCCGGAGAAAATCTTGGAGAATTGCAAAATCAACTCACGGAAATGCAGGAACAGTTTCGCAGGGAATCAGCTGAGATCGAAGCGGCGCTTAATCCTCTTTCTGAAAATTTGGAAAAATTTTCGATTCCCGTAAGCCGTGGTTCCGTAACTTTGCGGTTCTTTTCTTTAGTCTGGCTTCCTTATTGGCGTGATCACTCGGGTGTTTCTTTACCGGCTTGGAAGTGATTTTCGAGATTTTTCCTGCCGAGCTTCTTGTGCAAGCCACGCCTTCGCGTTTATAAATAGGATAGTGTTGTAACATTTTGACTTACGGTTTGTGGAGGAGATCCTGATGAAGAAGAAGGCAAAGAAGTCGACGAAGACCAAGAAAACCAAGAAAAAGACTGCGAAGAGAAAGAAACGCTAGTCCTGGTTTAAGGAGTTAACATGAACAAAAGTCAACTGATTGAAGATGTTGCGATTCAGTTGCGTACTTCCAAAGCGGGGGCCGAAAGAGTTGTTGATACTGTGTTTGATAGCATCGGCAAAGCGCTGAAAAAGGACCGAACGCTGACGATTACGGGTTTTGGAGCGTTCTCTGTCAGACAGCGTAAAGCACGAATGGGTCGAAATCCTCAGACTGGGGAACCGATCCAGATCAAAGCTGGCAAAACAGTTGGTTTCCGTCCGGGACGAGGACTGAAGACAACGATCTAGGACACTGTTAGAAAACTAAAGAGGCCAAAGAGAAACGAAACTCTTTGGCCTCTTTTATTTTGGATCTACTTAACGATCGAACCCGGAGGAATTTCTTTCTCCGGAAAAACAAGAACCGGACCTTCAGGGCCTGTTCCCGCCAAAATCATTCCTTGCGATTCAACGCCCATCATTTTCTTGGGTGCCAGATTCGCGACGACAATGACGGATTTCCCGATCAAGGACTCCGGAGTGTATTGCTGAGCAATGCCCGAAAGGATTTGTCGCTTTTCGCTGCCGAGATCAACTTCCAAATGCAGCAACTTGTTGGCTTTGGGAACTGGAGCGGCGCTCAATACTTTGCCGACTCTCAATTCGATTTTTTGAAAATCTTCATAGCTTGCGAATAACTTTTCGGTACTGGCTGCTGGTATCTCTGTCATCTTTTCCTTTCCTTCTGCTCTTGCATGGAGCATGCGTATTTCTTCTTCAATTTGTTTGTCTTCGATTTTTGGAAAGAGCACTTCGACCTTTCCTAATTTTTGGAGCTTCGTTCTTGGGGAGGGCTTCGCAGCGTCTTCCCAACGAATTGTTTTCCAATCTACAGTTAGCCCCATCATTTCTGCGAGTTTTGTGGAAGCCGTTGGCAGAATGGGGTGACTTAGAACCGCAATCGACCAAAGCAATTCATAAAGTTGGCCCAAATCCTTCGCGCATTGATCGGGATTCGATTTCACGCTGGCCCATGGTTTCGCTGTATCAAAAGCCTGATTGCCAAAACGAGCCAACGCATCTAATTCCTGACAAGCTTTTCGGAATTGGAAATTCTCGAAAGCTTTGCTCATTTCTCGCACCGCGTTTTCTTGCGCCGCTCGAATCGTTGGATCTGGTTCGGCGCTAGGAATCGTTCCCTGAAATTTTTGTTCTACGAATTTCAACAATCGTGAGGCGAGATTCCCAATCGTGTCTGCGAGTTCGCCATTATTGCGTCGTTGAAATTCTTCCCAGGTGAATTCGGAGTCCGCAGTTTCCGGTCCGTTTGCAATCAAGGCATAGCGAGCAGCATCGGCGCTGTATTTCGAGAAGAAATCATCCATGTCGAGAAACCAACCGCCGCTCGTCGAAAACTTTCGACCTTGGAGATTGTAGAACTCATTCGCCGGCACATTCCAAGGCAGGCAATAGCCTTCCTTCGCACCAAAAAGCATGGAAGGAAACACCACGCAGTGAAAAGGGATATTGTCTTTGCCAATGAAATGAACAAGTCGAGTTTCTGGGCTTTGCCACCAATCTGCTGTCGTTCCCCATTTTTCAGGATGCTCTTCGCAAAGTAACGCCGTGTTGGAGACATAACCAATCGGAGCGTCAAACCAGACATAGAGAACTTTCCCATCGCCACCTTCAAAATCTTGTGGCACAGGAACTCCCCAGCGCAAATCTCTGGTGATGGGGCGGGGTTGTAAATCCTTCAACATATTGGCGACGAAGGATTTCACATTGGATTTCCAGGCGGGATTGTCCTCAAACCATTTCCCGACTCCATCTCGATAGAGTTTAGGAAGATCGAGATACCAATGCATAGTCTCGCGCACTTCGGGAGTTGTCCCACAAGTTTTGCAGCGCGGCTCTTTCAGTTGCAGCGCATCAATCCATTGACCGCATTTTTTACATTCATCGCCTCGAGCATCTGGAGCGCCGCAATAGGGACAAATACCTTCGAGATAACGATCCGCCAGAAACATCTGATCTTTGAGGCAATAGAGTTGTTTGATCGTTTGGGTGAACACATAGCCGTTCTTATGCAAGCGACGAAAAAAATGTTGAGAGAGATTCGCGTGCAGGGGATTTCGCGCGGTCCCAGAAAAAATATCGAACTCGATTCCAAATCGATCGAAGGTTTTTTTGATCTCACCGTGCCAGCGATCGACGAATTCCTTATAAGGAGTTTTTGCCTGTTCTGCATTGATGGTGATGGCGACTCCATGCTCGTCCGTGCCGCAAACAAACATGACCTTCTCGCCCTTCATGCGCAGATAACGCACATAGATATCCGCCGGCAAATAAGCGCCAACCACATGGCCGAAGTGAATCGGGCCATTGGCATAGGGCAGCGCGGACGTGACGAGATAACGAGTCATTTAGGGTGAGTAGACTAGCTTTAGAGTTCATCGCGACCAAGTTAATTTCAATAAGCGCTGTCGGAGTAAATCCCTTCACGTTTCAGGCAAGCTTGCCACTATCGAACACGGAAGAAGAAAGGGGGGCTTGCGAACTTTACAACTTTTGGAGTGTTTCCTTCAGCTTAACTTCTATGGCTTGTAGGAAATCCACCCTGACCAACCGATTCCAGCAAAAATACGCTCTAGCGAATTTTGATTTGATGGGTAGCGATAGAAAAAAAACGGTCCGCCGCTGCCGCTTGCATAGAACATTTGGTTGTTAAAACTTTCCATAAGATAGCTATTCTCGGGATCCGTTATGTCGTATTTGAAAAGGCGAGGGTTAGCAAAATCATCCAACCCCATTTTATAGAGCCGTTGAGGAGCAAGGGCAACGACAGATCCAACAACTGCAACGTGCTGAAAAGGCTCAAGCGATAACGCTGCTGAGGAATTTGTAGGAACCAACAAACGCGACATCTTTTGAGCTTCAGGAACTCTCAGCGTAAATGAATATTCATAAACAGAGTGTGCTTCAATTCCTCCACCAAAACTAAATGTTTCTGAAATCAAGGGGCTCGCTGGAACGCGCGTGTCGAGAAGTAACGCGTTGGGAGAACCAAAGCAGTAACCAATCAAGCCCTCCTTGTTGCCAAGCGCAACAAAACGATCGATCGCAAAAGGAAGCACGATTAGTTTGAGAAGTATCGGTGCAATGGGATTCGTGATGTCAAAAACAAGGAGCTGATTCGGCATATCCGTAACGAGCAAAACATTCTCAAACCCAAAAGCAGTTCTTGGATTATTGATGGTTGTAGAAACGATAGGCTGAGCGTCTGTCGACCAAGTGGATCCAATCTCAATTTTGCGAATGAGGTGAAAGTTTTCCAAGTTTGCATCGATGATCGACACAGCAGAATTAAATGCGCCGCCATGGGCAATGAAGAGTTTGTTCGAAGCAATAGAGATTCCTCGTGGGTACTGAACCAAGTTATGGCCTACGATCTGAACCTGGGGGAGCGAGTTTGGGTCTGAAATCTGCACAACTCCGATGTTTCCACCCGCGTCGGTAGTCCATAAATTTGTCCCCTCTTGTACGTAGAACTTTGGCCAGAACCCTCCGATTGTCGAACCGCTAGTATCTACCCACTCCATCGTCCCCGCTGCCACGTGGATGGTCTTGGTGATCGTTGTGCTCTGACTCCAGGAACTATTGTAGAGTTGGAGATGCACATTCTTGGGACCCTGAGCGTTGAAGGATTGGGTTATTTTCAAACCACCGTTTGGCCAAGCTCCTCCCCCTCCTGGTGAAAAATAGGCGAAAGCAATGGGCCCCGAAGACGGACTCGCATCGAACTTCAGTCGCAAGCCTAACTCAACTGGATGATCTGGATTGGGAAGCACGATCTCTTCCCAGGTCTCTTCACCAGTTTGAGTGTCAACGTGTGTAAGTTTGTACACTTTGAAATCGGCTTGAAGTCCTTGACTGGGATTGGTGATAGTGACTGAAATAGTTTTCGTCGCGATTGCTCCGCAGTTGTCGGTGATCGTGAGAATCACGTTGAAATTTCCTGCGTTTGCGTAAGCGTGTGAAGCATTCAGTCCACTTCCGGTTGATCCATTACCAAAGTTCCAGGAGTAAGAAGCGATCGAGCCGTTGGGATCACTAGAGCCTGCAGCAGAAAATGAAATTGGCTGATTGATCTCTGCGCTCGCGGGATTTGCGGAAGCCTGAGCAATGGGAGCTTGATTCCCCGCACAAGGATCGGGATTGCTAATCACAATCGTTCGCGTCATGGATCCTTGCGCACCGCAAGAGTCGGTCAGAGTTAAAGTGACTGTTTTACTCCCGGCACTCGCGTAGCCTATGTGAGACAGTGACTCCGTTTGCAGTTTGCCCATCTCCAAAGTTCCATGCATACGATTGAATCGTGCCTGTGGAATCACTCGAACTTAATCCAGAGAAATTGAGAGATTGATTCACGAGTCCTGAAGAAGGCGAAGTGATGATTGCATTTGGGGGAGTATTTCCCGCACATGGATTGGGAGCCGCAATGGTGACGATCGCCAGATCCGAGGCGGACATCGCACCACAGTTGTCTTTCACCCAAAGGCGAACTGTGTAGGAGCCAATATTTACAAAAGCATGAGAAGCGCTGGCACTACTCTGCCAACCGGTGAACGATCCATCTCCAAAGTTAAACCAATAGGATTGAATGGTGCTGTTGCCGTTGGCATCACTGGATTCAGAACCAGAGAAAGAGATTGGGACATTGGGATTGCCTTGTTTGTCAGGACCTGCATTGGCAACGGGAGCGGTATTACCTGCACAGGGATTGGCAGCGGAAATAGATATCGAAGCATTTGCCATGGCAGAAGCGCCACAGTTGTCTGTCAGGGTCAAAGTAACGTTGAAGTTACCAGCACTTGCATAACTCTTTGAAACCGAGACTCCATTCGCAGAACTACCATCGCCAAAGTTCCAAGCATAAGAAGCAATCGAACCACCGGGATCTGAAGAGTTAGCAGCAGAGAAAGAGAGTGATTGTCCGACGACACCAGAGCTAGGAACGGAAAGTTGAACGATTGGAGAAGTATTGCCCGCACAAGGATTGCTACCAGCAGTAATCGTGATGACTGCAGTATCCGCAGCGGAGAAGACATTGCAGTTATCTCGCACCCAAAGACGTAACGAGTAAGTGCCGGCGCTAGCAAAACTATGAGAGACCGAGGGATTGGGTTGCCAGCCGGTATAAGCGCCATCGCCGAAGTTAAACCAATAGGCATTCAAAGAACCGTCCGGGTCACTTGATCCCTGCGAAGAGAAAGTCATCGCGACACCGACATTGCCCGATCGATCGGGGCCGGCATTGGCAATAGGACTTTGATTATTCGCGCAGTTTTGTGCGAATAGTGAAGGCGAGAAGAGAGACAAAATCAAAACAGCGCCAAGGCGCCAAAATCCCTGCTGCAAATTCATGATGTCATTCCCCTTTTGTCCTGAGAACCCCGGAGGACTCAGCCTATATCGAGTAGTGAGCCTCCGTTTCTTAACTTAAATCTGTTGTATAGATAGGATTAGAGGTGTTTTAGGGACATGGGAAATATAGGAAATTGCAACATTGTAATCCGCAAGAGTTTACGGAGAACTTAAGAAGTCCCTCTCCGCAAGCTCTCCCCTTTTTCTTCCGCGTTCGATAGCGGGAGGGTCGCCAGCCGCGGCTTGGTTGCAGCGCACGGGAAGCCGCGCCGACTTTTTTCCCGTCTCTATTTTCAATTCCGGTTGTGGAGGACGCGGAGGGGTTCCCGTGCGCTGCAACCCTAGCGCGGGCGGCGGCCCGGAGCGTGAACGCGGAAGAAGAGGGGAGAGCTTGGTTGCTTAGTTCTTACTTTTGTAGAGAAAAAAGCCGCTGATGGCTGTCATCGCGAGATAAATGCTGGCCTCGGTCCAGTTCATGAAGCAAAGCTTTCCAATCCCAAATAAGGAGGAGTAAATGAAAACAATTCCTAGCAACCAGGTTTTGAGTTCGGGTAGCCAAGGGGAAATCGATTTCGAGCCGACGGGTTTCCAGAAACCAACAGGTTCTAACTTCTCGCAGAATCGTAGAAGAATTTCTCGATTGATAGGCGCTGTGGACAAGGTGACCGGGATCCAAATCAAGGCGGAAAAAACAGTCGTTCCCAAGAGTCGAGTGACGATGAGAGCGTCTGTACTCGAACCGCCGAAAAATTGGGCTAGCCAGATAGCAGTTTCAGGAATTAGCAAAAACATCGCCGTCGAAAATGCAGAGGCCAAAATTGCCGAAACCTCCGACCACGCATTCGTTCTCCACCAAATCCAACGCGCGATCAGTACGGGACCAAATCCAGCACCCAATCCCAATATGGTTTCGATGATGTCGCGTAGCTTTGTGTTTTCGTCGATCAAAGGCAGAGGGAGCAAAAGCAAAAGAAGAATGAAGAACTGGGTGATGTAGAGATAGTGTTTGTCGGTTTTTTCTCGGGCGAGGAAACGTTTGTAGAAATCGTGGGTGAGCACACTCGCGCCCCAATTCAACAAAGTCGAAATCGTCGACATGAAGGCAGCCAAGAAGGCCACTACCATCAGGCCACGCCAGCCGGAAGGCAGATATTGAGAGACAAGCGCTGGGTAAGCATCGCGATCACTCACAACCCCTTTGGGAAGAAGCACGATGGAAGCGAGCGCAGTCAAAATCCAAGGCCAAGAGCGCAGCGAATAATGTGCGAATACTGCCCAAAGAGAACCTAAACGTGCCTCGCGTTCGTTGCGACAGGCAGCCATTCTCTGCACGAACATCCCTCCTCCGTCGGCATTGATATTGGCCCACCAAAGCAAACCTAAATAAATTCCAAAGAGAAGAGGAGAAAGTGTGTCTTCTCCCGCGGGGAAAAAGGATAAAGCATTGGGTTGATTGGCCGAGGCGAGTGCCTGAGGCAGAGCCTGAATTCCTCCAATGGCATCAATTGTAAAAATAGCCAAGGCCACAGAACCAATCATGGCGAGCACGAATTGGAAAAAGTCCGTGAGCACCACTCCCCAGAGTCCACCAAATAAGGTGTAGAAGAAAGCGATGCCGGTGGCGATCCAAGTTCCCGATTGTCCGGGCAAACCTAAATTGACTTCTAGTACACGCGACATTGCGAGCAAGAGAGCCGCAAGCCCGAGAGTATTTTTGATCAGCGCAAAATAGATCGCTTTAAAACCCCGCAAAAACGCCGCAGCTTTTCCGCTATAGCGGAGTTCGACGAATTCAACTTCTGTAACCACACCGGCGCGACGCCAACGTTTAGCAAAGAAGTAAATGGAGAGCACTCCCATTGCTCCACCGACTCCAAAACACCACCATTGCCAATTGCCCGAAATCCCCTGCGCGCGTACGAGTTCGGTGACATAGAGCGGAGTGTCGACAGAGAAAGTGGTGGCGACAATCGAGGTGCCAGCGAGCCACCAGGGCAGTTGCCTTCCGGAGAGCACATAGTCGAGAAAACTTTTACTTCCCTTTTTGGAGAGCCAAATTCCCAAAATCAGAGAAAGCAGCAGATAAATTGCGATGAGAGTCCAATCGAGTGTAGAGAGTGTCACGGTAGATTAATGGGCAAGACTCCTTGAGCTTTCAAGAAGCCGCATAAGATATCCAAAGAGGTCTCCACTCCAGCAGGAGAAAATCCATATCCCAATAAAATGGGCGCTTTCCCGAG
>CAZMYG010000044.1:0-18009 GCA_964570465.1 uncultured Planctomycetales bacterium | reverse complement strand
AGTTGGATTTCCCATGCCGATCCATTCAGTTGAAGGCAAAATTTTCTATCGCCCTGATGCCATCACCATCGATGGAGTAAATGGAAAAATCGCTGATGGCACGATTCAAATCGATGGAAATCTTTTTGGCCACCCTGATCCGGGAATTGATCTCAACATCTCTCTTGGAAATTTTTCTGTCGATGAAAAATCTCGAAATGCAGCAAATTCTCTACCCCGCGAAGTTGCGGAAGTTTGGGATTCGATACAGCCTCAAGGAAAAGCAAATCTAGATCTGCGGCTTACAAAGCCGCCGGGAAGAATTGCGTTGCGACCCAGCGCTCGAATTCGTCCCCAATCCATTCGTGCGCGATATCGAGATTTCCCTCTCGATTTAGAAAATGTCTCTGGAGAAGCCACCATTGATGCGAAGAAAGTTCACGTACAAATGAATGGAGAAGCCAATAGGGGAAAGTTTTTCTGGGAATTGGTTTCTCAAAAAACCGAAGCAGGATCTCCTCCACTGAGTTCCTGGCATGGACGATTTGAAAATCTTGAAATTAACAACTCTCTACTACAAGCGCTGCAAGTTCCATTACCCAAAATCACTGCACAACTAGGACTTTGCGCGGGGCAAGTCGGAGGAGAAATCTGGCAATGGCAAGAACACGCGCAAGTCGCGCGGACTTTGGGAAGAATTTTCCCCGAGAATTTACAAGGAGTGCCGAGTTGGTTTCCTTTGGAAACTTCGAATTTGGATGGAGTGGCTCTGATTGAATCCTTCGGCTCTAACACCGAACTCGCCTTGGAATCGGTGCGCGGGACTGTCCTGGATACTCCATTTTTCTTTCGTTACTGGAGTAAACCGGCCGAATCCGAATCAGAAACTTTGCGAGAAATTCAAATTCACGCGCTTCAACTCCCACTCTTACCTCCTCTATTCGCTGCCATCCGAAAGGCAGATTTGATTGGAATCTCTTTTCTTTCCTATCCACAGTGGAAAGGCTCCGTCGATCTGGAACTCTTTCATCGCAAGAACCGCGATCTCGTCGAAGCGCTTCGAGTCAACGCAGATCTGCAAGATGTTTCCTTAGCTCTGCCAAATGAGGGAATCGAAATTGGTCAACTCAACGGCAAGATTTCTTTAAATGGATCCGAGCTCTCTTCTGAAAAATTACTTCTGCAAAATAAAGGCATGAGCATGGAGTTGCAGGGGTTGAAGAGCAGTAACTCCTTAATTGGTGAAACTATTTTGGAGTTCCCTCTCACTATTCATTCCTTACAGGTACAAACTCTGATCGAGCAACTTTTGCCGGATTCTCTGACATCCCAATTACTTCCTTTTGGATTCGCTGGAACTCTGCAAAGCCCCGAACTCCATTTGCGTTTCTCTTTCCCTCAAAACGGCTCCCCCGTACTGCAATTGCGCGGTCCCTTGGAAGCGAATGCCTTTTCAACACAAGGTGGAATTGCCATGGAAGATGCTCACGCCAAGATCTTGATTGAGGACTCCGAATTCTCTGGCGAAAAGGTGATGGCAAAAGGTGAGCTTTCTCAAGGGCGATTGCAAATCCTCAAACGGCGCATTGAAAATTTGACTGCACAATTCGAAGTAGCAGAGAATCAAGCACGATTGCTCGAAGTTTCTGGAACAAGCTATGGCGGAAGAATTCGACAAAGAGAAGGTCGTGACTTTTTCAAAGTAAGTTTGCTCGCGCCAAATGAGTTCGAAGCAAATTTACAAATCGAAGATTTGAATTTGAGAAAACTGTTGTTGGATTTGCTGCCCAATGCGCGGGAATTAAAAGGGAAACTGTCTCTGATTCTGCGTTTGGTAGGAAATCAATCTGATCTACGAGCACTCCGAGGCAATGGAAAAATTGAAATCCATGATGGAGCGCTTTGGGAAGTTCCGGTGTTTGGAAAAATCTTGCAATTGATGGGACGACGCCCTGTTTTTTCAGAAGGACTCTTCAGTTTTCGCATTGAGGATAGAAATTTTCTGATCGAAAACTTTGAGTTAAACAGTCCATTTCTCGACATCAGCTCAGAAAAAGGAAATATCGGCTTTGACGGATCCAGCGAAATTTCCGTCAAAATCTCTTCCTTTTTACCCATTCCGATTGTTGGTTCCGCTCTCGCCGGGCTTGTCGGCGGAGTTATTCCAGCGATAACCTTGAAAGGACCGATCAACAATCCAGAACTGATCTACGGAGGAGGAGCGAAAGGTATTCCAATCAAGAAAGAGATTTATATTCCTGAGACAAAACTCGAAACTCGGTCTTTGAAATGGTGATCACGTGAAAAACTTTTATGCCGTCATTCTTGCCGGCGGCTCTGGAACTCGGTTTTGGCCAGTAAGCCGAAAGAGTCGCCCCAAACAATTTCTTCCGATCGCAGGCAAGAAGCCCATGATTACGCAAACCTGGCAACGAGTTCGCTCTTTGGCTCGGCACAAATTGCTCGTAGTCACTCATGAAGATCAAATCAAACTCGCGCGACAGTCTTTACCCACACTTGAGCGTTCCCAATTCCTCGCGGAACCTTTTGCAAAAAACACGGCTGCCAGCATTGCTTGGGCTGCATTTTGGATCGCGAGCGAAAATCCAAACGCCATCATGGCCGTTCTTCCCGCTGATCATGCCATTCCCGATCGGCGGAAATTCAATGCAGATTTAAAACTGGCCATTCAAGCCGCAGAAAAAGATTCTTTGTGCACGATTGGCATTCGTCCGCACTTTGCAGCGACGGGTTATGGCTATTTGCAGCGCGGAGACATTGTTCGGCATATTGGAGATCGCGCGGTTTTCCGGGTCGAATCCTTCATCGAAAAACCCAATGCACAAAAAGCACAGACCTTATTTCTCTCCGGAAAACATTTCTGGAATAGCGGCATTTTTGTTTGGAAGGTCTCGCGAATTTTGAATGCCTTGCAAACTCATATGCCAGAACTCTATTTGGCTTTTCAAAGAATCGCCGCCGCGCGAGGAACGAAGTCTCTTGCCAGCGTTCTACGTCGCGAATATCGCAAACTCGCTGCGATCTCCATTGACTACGGAGTGATGGAAAAGGCTCCCGATGTACTCATGATCGAATCAAGTTTCCGTTGGAGCGATGTCGGATCGTGGAAAGCTCTTTTCGATTTGATGAAAACGGCCAGCCAAGAGAATGTATCGCTCTTCCCTAATCGAGGAGATTTTTTTCCGATCGAAAGCAGCGATTGCTTAGCATTCAGCGAAGAAGCCCATTGCATCGCTGCGATTGGAGTCGAGGGTTTGGTGATCGTACGCACTGCGGATGCCACACTCGTCGCAAGAAAAGATCGAGCAGAAGATGTAAAGAAATTGGTAGAACTATTGCAACGACGTAAGAAAAAACTTCTGTGACAAGCCTAGGGAAACGAGTACTCGCCATCGACTACGGAGATAAACGCACAGGACTCGCACTCAGCGATCCAATGGGGATTATTGTGCAACCTCTGCCCCATCTCGTAATCACCGGAGTGGATGATTTACTCGAAGCCATCACCGAAATTGCTCAAGAAAAAGAAGTCGGGAAAATTGTCGTGGGAATGCCTTTGCGACTCGATGGACAAGTAGGCTCCCGCGCTCAAAAAACTCTCCGCCTCATCGAACAACTCAAATCTCGCGTTTCCGTACCCGTCGTGGAATGGGATGAACGCCTTTCCAGTGTCGAAGCCGAAGAAATACTCCGCGAAGCCGGAGTGCACTGGAAACAGCAAAAGGGAAAGAAAGACACTCTCGCTGCCGTTTTGATTCTTCGCTCTTATCTACAAGCCAATAGTTGAAAACTCCTCGACACAGAGTATTCGCTGATCGAGGTTCTTGCTCGTGTTTGTTTTGGGTTGCGAAACGATCGCCGGAAGGCCGTAGTCGCGGCTGCGAGGGCGGCGCGGGTTTTCACAGTTCCTGTCCGCTTTCTTTCCACCAAGCGCCGCCCGAAGCTAGCGCGGACGCGGCCTGGAGGCGTGTTTCGCAACCCAAAACAAACACGAGCACAAGCACACACCCAAGACGCCCGCCTAGCCACAACAACCGAGACTGCTATACTCTTCCCCGGCGCGAGTCGGAAAGATGACTGCTTCTAACGTTCGCGTTAGGAGAGGAAAGTCCGAACTCCAAAGGGCAGGGTGGCGGGTAACGCCCGCCGTTCGCGAGAACCGGGACAGTGCCACAGAAAAGATACCGCCTGCTTTTGCTTTGCTCCACAAGAGCAAAGCAAAGGTCGGTAAGGGTGAAATGGCGAGTTAAGAGCTCACCGCGCCAGTGGTAACACTGGTGGCAAGGCAAACCCCACCCGGAGAAAGACCAAATAGGAGGGAAACGCCGCAAGCTTGCTTGTGGCTCTCATCCGGCCCGGATGGGGAATCCTCGGGTTGGTCGCTGAGCCTGACTGCGAAGTCGGCCACAGAAAAATGGTCATCCTGAATTTTTCAGACAGAATTCGGCTTATTGAAGGCTCGCGCCCTTCCCTTTTCAGAGTTCGAACTTATAATTTTTCCCCGTTCGACCTGTAAAAGCGCGACTCGCGGTGCATCGCGCCTAGCAAAGAAACCTACCGAACTGTGGAATTCGTATACGTCATCAAGCGAACTGATCTGTTCGAGCTGGAGTACCCGCAGGGCTTTTTGCGTTTGAGTCCGAAGGAACTCGAAGCTCGATATTTGGCTAAGATTCGACAGCGTGGATTTTTCATCGAGAGACGCTTTGCCGAACAGGATTCCAGTTTCAAGCAAATCATTCCTTACTGTGTCGTCGTCCAGCGAGAGAAGGTGTTGTTGTTGCGTCGCCTGAATAATCAAGGCGAGCAACGTCTGCATCAAAAACTTTCGATTGGAGTAGGAGGTCATATCAATCCCATCGATCACGGGGGCAATGACGTTCTAACAGCTGGCACACGTAGGGAATTAGAAGAAGAAATCGAAATCGAAACAGAGCCACGCATTGAAGCTCTGGGAATCATCAATGACGATGCAAGTCCGGTAGGATCCGTTCATTTTGGTATTGTCCATCGTGTTTTCGTTTCCCAAGGGCGTGTGGAAATTCGGGAAAAAAATATGATGGAAGGCTCCTTTGCCACAGTTGAGTCGTTACACAAGCAGGCAATAGAAGGAGCTACTTTTGAAAGTTGGTCGCAGTTTCTTTTGAGTTCTCTCGATTCCATCTTGATGGAAAATTCACTCTGAGGAAAACATGGCAAAAACAGCATTCGCAAAACGCAGTTTGACCCCGAACAAAATTCCCTCTGCCCAGAAGATTCACGACCTGCTACTCAAGGCCCGTGGATCGGATTGGGTCAATTTGCAATTCAAAGATGGCCGCAATATCGCAGGAGCCATCATCTTCAACTCATTCAAAGGAACCGGAAGAATTATCAATATCGAGAAAGAGATCTCGGTGGACTTTCATATTGATGAATTGAAAGACGTGAAGGGCTAAGACTCACAATCCACTCTTCTTCAAACCGCAGCTACCGGCCTCCCCTGGAGAAAGTAATGATATGAGTGGAAATTGCCAAAAGCCTAAGGGAAGGATGAGAGACCGGTAGCCGCCGTCTTGTATCCTCCCAAACGCGCCCAAACGGGGATGTTCAATAAATCGTCAAAAAATGCTACGAGTTGGCGTGCTTTTTGAAAAATTCTAAAAAATGACGAATCAGGCTGGCTAGGCTGGCTTCTTGATCTTTCCCGCCTTGATACAACGGGTACAAATCGAGACTCGAGCGACTCCCCCACCCACGATAGCTCGAACTTTCTGGATATTGGGCTTAAAAGGACGTGGGGAACGGCCAGTGATTTTCACACCGACACCGCCTTGGTATTTGGGCTTACCACGATAGGTAACCTGGCTGCCAATTTGAGTTTTTCGACCGCAATATTCACAAGCTCTTGCCATACGTCCCTCTGAAAAAAAAATGAAGGGAAAGATTGTAATGCTCTTTGCCAAAGAGGCAAGCAGGGGAATGTAACGAAGTTTAAAACCGTTCGCGATTTTCAGCGGTCGAAAATCTCGTTAATCTGCTGATTCGCGTTCTCTTGGTAGCCAGAACCAAAGGGTGGAGCAACAGAATCGAGTTCCTGGTGATTCTCCGCCTGAGAAAAGATTTCTTCCAAGCGCTTGGCAGCTTCCTGGGTATACAAACGCACCATTCCTAATGTCGTTTTTTGATTAAAGAGTACCGTTAATAAGGAACGATTCCCGACAAGATGAATCAGCACGCTGTCGGTTTCTCCCTGGTGAACTAAGGCGTGAAATTGTTTTTCTCCTAATAACTGCGCCACTTGCTTTGTTGCCGCAAAAGACCCAGCCACTAAAGCGGAAATGGTATCTAGGTTCGCAGCCGCAGATTCGCCTTTTTGTGTTACCAAATGCCCATCGCGATCGATCAACATGGCTGATTTGGCTCCGGAGAGTTTGAGAAACTCTTCCAAGCACAAATCCATACGGCCTAATTCCTCCTCATAAAAGGCTAGCCGTTCAGAACGCAGCGATTCGTCATTTTTGCTCATCTTGAACCCTCAATAACCCTTTATTTCCCCCTAGAACCAAAAGAGCAACACCACTCCGGCAATCGCCGCGACTGCAAGCACTGTGAATAAAGCCCCGGCAACATAGTTTTTCCTTTTCAGCGATTTTTGCGCTGTAGTTTCTACCCGTTTACTGGGAGAACGAGTTGGCTTTGGCATCGAAGCTGCCTTTTTCATCTTGGCGGGAACGCCAGCTAACTTTGGCTTTGCATGAGACGAAGCAGTTTTTTGCGCATCTCCCATCAGTTGATGCAAAGGTCGAGAATTCGATGCAACAGGTACCGCAGGTTTTGACGTGGATTCTACCTGCTCTTCGGGTACCGCATTTCCTTCCCAATGAGAGGGTTTGGCTGGCGCTTCGCTAGCTCTACTGGGCAAAGAACTTTGCCCGACTTCAGCAACTGCGGATTGAGAGACCGTTGCGGCAGGTGCCGACACTGGAGCCGCAACCGCTCCGCTCTTGTTCACGGAATCCAAAACCATTACCGAAAGTGCTTTCAAGGTTGGAAATACACCTTGCCCTGTCGCCGCTACGGCTTCATATACAGGGACCTGATAAGGATTCATCTGACGATTCATCTCTTCTACAGACATCGCGTCGGGCAAATCTCGTTTATTGAACTGAATCACGTGCGGAAGCGATTTGAGATCTTTGCCATGTTCACGCAAGTTCTCTTCGAGGTTTTGATAGGACTCTAAGTTCTCTTTAATTTTGCTTGGACTCGAATCCGCGACAAACACGACACCGTCCACGCCTTGAAGAACAATTTTTCTAGTGGAGTTGTAGTAGACCTGCCCAGGAACTGTGTAGAGTTGGAACTTAGTTTTCATTCCAGCGATCGACCCCAATTCCAGCGGCATGTAATCGAAGAATAGAGTTCGATCTCCGTCGGTGGATACTTTGTTTAGCTCTCCCCGATTTTGTTCTGGGACTTTGTGGTGAACAATCTCCAAATTAGTCGTTTTACCGCTCATTCCAGGGCCGTAAAACACGATCTTGCAACTTACTTCTTTACGCCCGAAATTAATATGAACCATATTGATTACTCCCAGTTTTCAAGGATTCACCTTGTCTGCCGTTTCACGAAATCTAGGAAATGCTTGAATCGCATTTTCAATCTGCGGCCAAAGCGCTTCCAAATCCTGCTTGGGCTGTACGACCAAGACCACAATCAATGCTTCTTCCCGAATCAGGAGCAGCGATCCAAAAACCGCGCGTAATAGAAATCGCCGAGCCGGCGACTGATCGAGCAATCGAGCTCCTTCGTCCAAATCTTTGAGCAGCTGAGAGACCAACGCGCAGAGCACTTCGCCTTCGGATTTTTCCAAACTCGAATCGACTAGCTCTCCTTGCGCTGTCAGCAACGCTGCCCCTCGGACTCCTTGGATACTCACCAAATGTTCCGTGCCAGTGGGAATCATTGCGCGTCCTTTCCCCTGGCAGCAGAGGGCGCACTCGCATTGAGTCCCGCTAAGTTTTCAATTCGTTTCCATGTCGGGTGCGAATGATCGCTACCTTCGAATTGAACCGCGCAGAGTGAGTGGCCGGTTACAAGCGCTAGCCCTCCCTCTGGGGTGTCTAAGCGTAAAAATTCCATGGCCCCCAGACCTAATCGCCGAGCAGCCTTACGTCCCGCTAGAGACAAACGCTGAGCAGAACGAGAGAAGATTTCCTTATCTTGATGCTCACGCCCGCAAAACAAACCGCCGTTGGCGCGAAGCAAAACCAGACGGCGAATTTCAGGAAGTGAAGCGAGCTCCAATAACTGCTCTCGTAAAGAATCTTCGTTTTGAGCCAATCCAGAAGGTGTAGTCGGGTCGGCCGGCCAAGCGCGTGAAGAGGGAGAGGGATTCGAATTTTGCGAATCCGATTTCCCAAATAACCATCCTAAAACACTCACACGCGCTCCTAAACAATGAACTCTATATTTGAAACTTCCTAAACAAAAGCTTATCGGCCATTTAAAGAGGAAAATTGAGCCTTAGCCTCGTCGAACAAATAGATCTTCTTGTCTTTTCCTAAAATCCAGACACTACGTGGGTCGACTTGGAATCCCACTTCCACGGAGGGCAGTTTTGTTCGCCAACGAATGACTCGATTTTCTGGCTCTACGGAGACCCAATAGCCTTCGGCATCTCGTCCATAAATGGCTCCAGCACCAAATCTCAATCCTTTCACCCACAATGCGGGAATATCGATGCGATCAATCACAGCACCGGAGTTGATATCGAGAGCAATGAGTTGTTTGGCTTCTAAGAACCAAATTTTTTCTCCGCGAACTACGGGGCGCAGATCGCCAAGCCCAGTTCCCGGCCGAACCCAGAGTTCACGCCCTGCAGACAAGCTCCAAAGTGCCAAACGGCCGTCTTCTCCTAAGAGCAAGAATTTCTCATCGGGAACTGGTAAGAGCCAAGCAACTCCGGCGCCAGCGTAAAAAGTGTTTGCTTCTTCCCCGTCCTTCGGATCAATGAGGCGAATTCTTCCCTTCCAATCCCCCACAACAATCCGATCGTTCATCAAAATCATGGGAGAAAACACGGCGGCGTTAAGCAAGATCCGCCAATTCTCTTCTCCCGTTTCCATCTGCAAAGAAACCAACTCTCCGGATTCTCCTACAACAAAAAGATTGGATTTCCAAAACAAGGGGGGAGTGCGAACGGTTTTCGAAAGAGAGACATTCCAAACTTTTTTGCCGGAACGATTGAGTGCATAGAAGCGTTGATCACTAGCACCAAAGAAAATCCATTCTCCAGCGACTGTGGGCGAGCTTGTTAGTTCTCCAAAACCATCGATGGCAAAATTCCAAATGCTTTGTCCTGATTCGAGATCGCAAGCGAGCAGTTTGCCACCGGAGATTCCACAATAGAGACGATTGGCGCTGATGGTGGGATCGGTTACTGCAACTCCATCCAAAGAAATCACCTGATCAGGCACTCGCAAAAGAGCGAGTTTGACATCTTCATTGCCTTCACCGTGAAGAGGAACACTCTGCGAGGCGAAACCATCTCTCTCGATCAACAGAGTTCCCTTGCTATTGGCTTTTAATTGAACTAGCTGCGGAGTTTTTCCAGGTAGACGACTTCCTTCCCAACTCAGATGAGCTCCAGGCGGTTGTGTTTCGACTCGGAAAGGAATTTCAACTAGAGCTGCCGCTGGTGCGTTGGGAAAACGATCCAAGAGATTGCGCAAAGTTTTGCGTGCTTCAGGAAATTGCCCCTGTTCTTTTTGCAAACCAGCTTGCTGAAGTTGCTCCTCCGCACGGGAAAAATAGTCTTGAACATCTTCCACTTCTTTTTGCGCTCGCCCGCGTCTTTCCCAATCTTCTGGAGCTTCTTCCAAGGCACGGCGCATCCATTGCAAAGCTTCTTGAAGATTTCCTTGCTCCGCTATTTCGTTTCCGGTTTTCCAGGACTTTTCTGCATTTGCGAGTTGCTTTGCTCGACGCAGATCGTCGGTCATCTTGGTGGCCTGAGTTTTCTGTTGGCCTTCTGTCTTTAATTTTTCCACTCTCTCTAATCCGCGTTGAGCTTCTCGAGCCATGAAGGAGAAGGGATATTCGTCGAGGAATTCCTTATACATCGACTCCGCAGCCGAATAGTTTCCTTTCAATACCAAATCTTCAGCGCCAAGCTTGGCAAAGGCTTCTCTCGCACGACTTTCACGGATGAAAACAATGCCCGCGAAAATGGCACAACACACACCTACAGAAGAAACGATGATGACGCCGCGCTTTCTTTTCTTGCGTCGATCCAACCACATTTGGAGATCTTGAATTTTCTGGCGAAGTTCCTTTTTACTTGGATCGAGTTGAAGAGCTCGTTGCCACCACTGAATGGCTTCGGTGACTTCTCCCGAAATGCGGCATTCTTCTCCGAGATCGGAATATACCGAATAGGCCTTGCTCATCTCTCCGCTACGTTGATAGACCGTTGCTTGAAATTCTCGAATCTCGCGATGCTCTGGATATTTTTCGATGAGCTGTTGGAGGGTTTGCAGAGAGGCGTCGAAATTCCCAATTTCGGAGTAGAGGTCCGCGAGTTCTCTGGCTTCAGCAAACAAATCAAAGCCTTCAGGAACTCCTGTTTTCTCTCGCAGAATTAAATTCAGACGACGACTTCTCGAGCGCAAATCGGTGGGCAAAAGTTCGATGGAGTGATCAAGAGCTTCCAATGCTTCTTCCTTTTTCCCACGGGCAGCAAGCGCTTCGGCGTAGTCAAAATAGTGCTTTACAGCAAGGTAGTAATCTTCTCTCGCTTCACGCGCCCGACCCGCGGCTCCCAGAGAATCCGGCAAATCAATCCACGCCTCAGCAGCTTGCTCGTAGAGATTTGCGGCTTCAAAAAATCGATTTCCCTCAAAGGCTTCCGTTGCTGCGTGGCTTAACTCACCATGCAAAATCACTCTCACCCAACCACGTCCACAGAGTGCAAAGAGAGCTTTTTCGGCCTCGAAATGACTCAGTCCAGTTTCCTCCGCGATCTGCGCGACACAGCGATAGCCATCCACGAATCGAATGCATCGTTTTTCGGCATCTGCGAGCGGTTGGATCTGAGAGTCTTCAGCTGGAAGAGTCGGAACGAGAACCGCGCGCTCGTGAGGAATTTTTAGACGAATACTCGCTCGCTCGTCCATGCGTCTTGCGGCTTCCATGACGACGTGGTCTGCGCGAAGGAGAAACTGCGGCCTGGCGCCAGTTTTGTTTGGGTCGGAGAGTTTTTCTTCTACAAATTCGAAACGAGCGCCTTTCCATTCGAAGAGCGGATAGATTTGTTCGGCCATCAAGAGACGATAACGATCGTTGATTTCCGCGGGCTGAATCACGCCTTCTGTAATCAAAGTGTTCAGAGGATGAGAGTCGAATTCTTTGGCTTGTGTGACGGCCTTTTGAAAAACTTCTTCAGGGATCTGATCGAGTCGACGCAAGAGATCGAGAACGCGATCGCGCAATTCTTCTTGATCCATACGCGGAGAGACTCCGTCCTGGGAGAACCAAATCTCCCGGCGTTCGCCCGCTTTTTCCACAATGAGTCGCCCCTCTTTTTGACCCGAGGCGAGCATTTGAAAAACCTGGGCTAGCTCAACAACGTCTAGATCGCCCGAAAAAGGCATCGTCTCTCCGTGCAATTACCCCGCTCCGAAACGGGGAAAAGCTTATCCGCTAAAAGCCCTTGGAATCCCGGTTAGGGAGTTCAAAACACCCTTTCTTTTCGGCTAAATCACCCCTCTAGGTTCACTTGAAAATTCCCTATAAACCGGTACATTCGCCCGCTCGTTTCCCTCCGTCCCATGAAAAGAACAGCCCTATTTACCGTTCACGAGCAGCTTTCGGCCAAAATGGTCGATTTCGGGGGCTGGAATATGCCTGTGCAATACGGGCCAATACTCGATGAAGTGCGTATTGTGCGAGGGAAAGCGGGGCTTTTTGATCTCTCCCATATGGGCCGCGTGAGGATTACCGGCCCGGATGCCGTGCGCTTTGTCGATCGCATCGCCACGAATGAAGTTGCTTCCATGAAACTGGGGCAGATTCGTTATTCTCTGCTTTGTCATCCCAATGGAAATTGCATTGACGATATTTTGATTTATCGCGAACCGGGGGAATCGGTTTATCTCGTCATCAATGCTGGAAACACCGCGAAAGATCTCGCATGGATTCGCGAGCAAGCCCACGAGCAGCGCGAGAATGACACGAGATGGAAGGTCTCCATCGACGATTTGACCGATTCGACTTCGATGATTGCGATTCAAGGACCGGCTTCACAAACAATTACTTCCAAGATCACCAAAATCGATCTCACTTCCTTGCGCTACTACTTTTTCACCAGCGGAGAAATCTCTGGAATTCCTAATTTGATGATTTCGCGAACTGGTTACACAGGCGAAGACGGCTTCGAGATTTATGCGAAATCCCAGGATATTGGAAAAATCTGGTCGGCGCTTTTAGAAGCGGGTCAATCTGCGGGCATTGCTCCGATTGGTTTGGGTGCGCGCGATACTTTGCGACTCGAAGCGGGCATGCCGTTGTATGGACATGAAATTGACAACAACACCAATCCACTCGAAGCGGGATTAGGTTGGGCGGTGAAATTTGTTCCGGGAAAAGATTTCATTGGCCGACGTCCGCTTGAGGAAATCCAAGCCAAGGGTTTGACACGCAAACTCGTTGGCTTCACAACCGAGAGCAAGCGTGTGCCGCGACAAGGTTATCTTGTTATTGAGAATGACAAAGAAGTCGGAAGAATTTGCTCCGGCTCTCCTTCGCCAACACTGAACACAAATATTGGCACCGGCTATATCCCGGCGAACTCGAGCGCTAACGCATCTTTTTCCATGAAAATTCACGAGACTCTCCACCCGCTCAAGGTTGTGGAGCTCCCTTTTTACAATCGCAAAAAGAAGACATGAGACCGCCAATGAGACCAAACGATAGAAAATATCTCACATCGCACGAATGGGCCAAAAAAGATGGCAGTTCTTACCAAATTGGAATCACGGATTTCGCCGTGGAAAAATTAGGCGAATTGGTGTTCTTGGATTTGCCCAAGCCCGGCAAAAAAATCAAAAAGGGAGAACGATTCGGAGAAATCGAATCGGTGAAAGCGGTTTCGGATTTGTATTCTCCTATCTCTGGCGAAATCACAGAGATCAACACGGCCTTGCCGGATAGCTTGGAAAATCTCACAAAAGATTCCTTCGCCGCAGGCTGGATGCTAAAAATCAAACCGGATGCCGACTCGGGCTATGAGTCTCTACTCGACGCATCGGCCTACGAGAAAGTCGTCGAAAAAGAAAGCTAAGCTCAGTGACGAGACACTAATGCCCTACATTCAAAATACCGATCGCGATCGCGCCGACATGCTAAAAACCATCGGCGTTAAAAATGTCGAGGAACTCTTTGCGCCGATTACTCAGTCCATTCGCTTCTCCAAAGAATTGGATTTGCCCACAGGACTTTCCGAAGCGGCGATGCGCCAGGATTTGGAAAAGTTAGGCGGACAGAACCGTCCACTAAATCAGCGAGCGAGTTTTTTGGGCGGCGGAATGTACAAGCATTTCATCCCCATCGTCGTCGATCACTTACAAGGGCGATCGGAATTCGTCACCGCCTACACTCCCTATCAACCCGAAGCTTCGCAGGGAACACTGACCGCATTTTTCGAATTTCAAACCATGATCGCCCAGCTTTGCGGGCTCGAGATCGCCAACGCCTCGATGTATGACGGGATTTCTGCAGTCGCTGAAGCGGTGTTGATGGCAGTTTCGCATACAGGCCGTAAACGAGTCGTGCTCTCGCGCGGTTTGCATCCTTTCGCGATTCGCACTTGCAAAACCTATTCGAAACAATTGGGACTCGAATTTATCGAAGCGCCTTTGCAAAACGGGTTGACCGATTGGGGTAAGCTTGTTGATGAAAACACGGCAGCTGTTGTCGTTCAAAACCCCAACTATCTCGGCGCCGTCGAAGAAATGGATCGCGCGGCCGAACTCGCGCACAAAAACGGCGCACTCGCCATTGCTTCAGTCAATCCAACTGCACTTGGCATTTTGCAATCGCCTGGCGAAGCGGGAATCGATATCGCGGTCGGCGATGGACAACCGCTCGGTGTGCCTTTGCAATTTGGTGGACCTTCCTTTGGTTTCTTTGCGACGAAGCAGGAATTCATCCGCAAAATGCCCGGCCGCATTGTTGGCGAGACAGTCGACAAAAATGGTAAGCGCGGCTTCACGCTCACTTTCCAAACGCGCGAGCAACATATTCGCCGAGAAAAGGCTACTTCGAATATTTGTACGAATAATGCACTCTTCGCTTTGCGCGGAGCTATTTATATGGCTTCAGCTGGAGCTGCGGGAATTCGCGAAGTCGCTGAGCATTGTTTGCAAAAGGCGCATTACGCTTTCGAGCAAATCGCGAAATTCCCTGGTTACAAGCCTGTGCACAACGCTCCCTTCTTTCACGAATTTGCTTTCTACTGCCCAGCTGGCGCAAGACAAACTCTTGATGCACTAGCGAAACAAGACATCGCCGCAGGACCTGGACTCGAAAACGATTTCCCCGAATGGAAAAACGCAATTCTGTTTTCTGTCACGGAATGCAATAGTAAGGAAGAGATCGACAGGCTTGTGCAAATTCTCGGAGGTCTGAAATGAATAAAGATCTCTTACTCTACGAGAAAACTAGCCCCGGCCGTCGCACGCTGCGCCTCGCGCCTATTGATGTTCCAACGAAATCACTCGATTCACTATTGCCAAAAAATCGCCTGCGACAAAAACCGCCGGTGCTTCCAGAAATTGGCGAATTGGATTTAGTTCGCCACTACACAATTCTCTCCTCGAAAAATACGGCAATTAGCAATTCCTTCTATCCACTGGGTTCTTGCACGATGAAATACAACCCGGTGTTGAATGAAGCAGCGGCCGCGATGCCTGCTTTCCGCGACATTCATCCGCTGCAGCGAGATGAAGAAGTGCAAGGCATGCTCGCGATTTACTCTCGAGTTACAGCCGATCTCGCAAATCTCACTGGATTGCCAGGAGTTACCGTACATCCTGCGGCAGGCGCGCAAGGAGAATTGACGGCATTACTTATCGCTCAAGCCTATTTCCACGAGAAGAAAGAATTGCAGCGCACCAAGGTTTTGATTCCAGACTCCGCACATGGCACGAATCCTGCTTCTTGCACCATTGCAGGATTCACCACAATCACCGTGAAATCCGGTGATGACGGTCTCGTCGATCTTGCGGACTTGAAATCAAAACTCAGTCCTGAAGTCGCCGCCATCATGATCACGAATCCCAATACACTCGGTCTTTTCGAAGAGCGTATTGTCGAAATCACCCAAGCCATGCACAGCAACGGCTCTCTCGTCTATATGGATGGAGCAAATTTCAACGCCATCATGGGCATCACGCGACCGGGAGATTTCGGCGTCGACATGATGCATTTGAATTTGCACAAGTCTTTCTCGACTCCACATGGCGGCGGTGGTCCCGGCTGTGGAGCTGTCGCCGTGAGCAAGGTTTTAGAACCGTATCTCCCCGCTCCGCGCGTGCGCGAAGAAAACGGCAAATTCCGCATGGATTGGAATCCGCCGAAATCGATTGGGATGATGCGCGGCTATGCAGGAAATTCTGGTGTCGTGTTACGCGCCTACACCTATCTGCGCCGTCTCGGCCGCGAAGGTGTGAAACGAGTCGCGCAAAACGCCGTGCTCAATGCCAATTATCTGCGAGCAAAAATCCGCGGCGCCTTCCATATTCCCTTTGATCGCATTTGCATGCATGAATTCATTGCGACGACCAAGTTGCAAAAAGAAAACGGCATCAAGGCCTTTGATGTCGCGAAACGCTTAATTGATCTAGGCTATCACCCACCCACCATTTATTTCCCGCTCATCGTGCATGAAGCGATGATGATTGAGCCCACCGAAACCGAAGCCAAAGAAACTCTCGACGCCTTCGCGAATGACATGAAGCGCATTGCTCAAGAAGCAAAAGACAATCCCGATCTACTTCATGCGGCGCCGATCACCACTCCCGTCGGCCGTCTCGACGAAGCTCGCGCAGTAAAAGATCCGACTCTTTGTTATCGCTGCTCTTAGCTACAGCTGCGCTCAAGAGTTGTGACCCTCAGAGCCCAGGGGCTCCGAGGGTCATTAGAAAAATCTAGCAAGTTGTAGCGAAGCTTAGAGGCAGACGTTAGCGCAGGGATTTTGGCCAGCAAATGCTCCTAGAACTCTCAGGATATCGTCGAGATTGATGAGTCCATTACCACCGCAGGGAGCTAAGTCACCCTTAGGACAAGTGTTGAAGTTGGAAAAACCCGCCAAGACACAAAGGATGTCATCTAGATTCACGAGCCCAGAATTGTTGACATCTCCAAAAACCGAAGGCTTCTTGATCGAACCAACATAGAGAAGCGCACTGTACTGTTGATCCGGAGTCGCCGGGTTTGCAGAGAGACTTTCGAAGTCTCCATTCGCATCGACATCGTAGACAATGCTCGCGCCCACCACCAAACCACCCAAGCTCTCAGGTCGGCGTGTTGCAATATTGGGATAACAAAGTGGAGTAATCGTCGTGTGAGGCTGCTGCAATATGTTGGAAGAGAAGGCTGTTCCAGAACTGACAGAATTGCTGTCTGCAATGGTTACGAAGCGGATCTGATAATCGAGAGCCGAGTTTCGCCCTGCGATGACATCACCCACTTCGAAGACCATCTCCAACTCGTAACTAAACGTTGCTGGATTGTAGACCGCACGCAACAAGGCGCTATCGAAGTCACTGTACGGTACTTGATCTTCATCTACCTTAAAGAGTTCCACTGCCGAGAGGAACCAAACGTTGCCAACCGAATCGATCATCGGAGCAGAAACGGAAGGTCCGAGAGGAACTCCACCCGTAACCGCAAACAGAGGAACCATGCGCCCAATCACACTGCCACCTGGGCCATCGAGAATTGGTTTTCCAGTACCTCCACCTGACCCACTTCCATCGAAAGAACCGTCGTTATAGCCAGCAATGGTCCAAGTAGCGCCACCTGTAACGATATCAATCTTCGCTACGGCGATGTAGTTCAGGGGGTTATCTGTCGAACTGGGTGTTGGATAATGAACCACTCCCGCGGCGATTAAATTCCCTGCCTGATCTCGTCCTACTGCTGCAGGACCGCTTCCACCTTGGAAAGCAACCTGGCTGTGATAATGATCGAACTCATGTCCCACTCCAAAAATGGAAGGCATGAAACCGGTTGAGTTGTCCGTGATTGTGGCATCGGGTAACACCAAAGAACGCGGAGCGATTGGACCTCCCGTCGCATTCAATCCAAAAACGTCGAGGATTTTTGCGTCCGAAGCGGCGTTGTAAGCAAGGATGATTGCCGTTCCATTCACGCTAGCTGGAAAAAATGCAAAATTGTTGTGGGTATAGCCAAGATTTCCACGCTGATCGGTCATTCCAGGCGAAAAATGAGTGCTGTCCATTGTCAAAGGCCCACTGATTCCACGCGCATACTGCATTGCAAAGTTAGTTCCAATGACAATCGCCGATCCACCGGTAATGCTTTCAGGAATGATGTTTGGGCAGTTAAAAGTCGTCGCTGCGCCAAAAGGCATGTAATTCGTCGGCACTGCATCAAACATACCAAGGGGATAATCTGCGCTGGCTACGTTCAGCATTGCAGAATTGCGCCCAAGCATATCCACGCCGAAATAGTTGCTATCCGTAGTTCCAATCGGAGTCAGGCCACTGCACACTCCGGCCCCAAATCCATCTGCGCGAAACACAACATTCCCATTCGCATCAACAGCGCCCATTCCAAAGGAAGAAAGTTTACAAGTTCCATCGGGAGCATTCTCGGCCGCCGCAATTCTCGAAACATAAAGTCGAGTTGGATCGTTGGCGCGGAAGTTCACAACCCCACCAATGATGTTGTTGCTGGCAAAATTGGTTCCTCCGGCTTCTGCAAAGGCAACACCAAATTGGA
>CAZMYG010000043.1:0-18042 GCA_964570465.1 uncultured Planctomycetales bacterium | reverse complement strand
CTCAGCGATCCCGACGCCATCGCCTTAGACCCCGCAAACGGCAAGATGTACTGGACCGACTACGGAACGAACAAAGTTCAGCGCGCGAACCTCGATGGCAGCCTGATTCAAGATCTCGCGACGAACAATCTCAACAACCCCAACGGTCTTGCGATCGACTTCTCTACGCTTTCCCTCTATTGGGCCGATTCCTCTGCCAAGAAAATCACTCGAGCTAATTTAGATGGATCGTCACCACAAGATATCCCGGTCCCGAGTCCAAACTTTTCCGGTGGCGCCGCTCTAGATCCAACGCATGGCAAAATTTACTGGGTCGATGCGGGACGAATTCGCAGGGCAAATGTAGATGGCTCTCAAATGGAATTTGTGGTCGAACTCCCACAATCAGGAACGGCTTACGATGTCGCTCTTGATCTAAAAAACGGCTATCTGTATTGGTCCAGCCTACTGAGTCCGCCTGATGATTCGAAGAGAATCTATCGTTCTCGACTGGATGGATCTCAAATCGAAGACATTGTCACGGTAGAGGGAAATGGTCTCTTAGGAATCGATTTCGATCCTGCCGAGGAGAAAATCTACTGGGTAGATCGTACAAAACATTCGATCCACCGAGCAAATGGAGACGGCTCCGAGCAGGAAGAAGTCTTGACCCACAATCTGGGATTGATTCACGGCATGGCCTTGGATCTTGCGCGCGAGAAATTGATCCTGGCAGACACAGGCTTGAATAAAATTCGCCAAGTAAACCTAGACGGCACGGAGGTAGAAACCTTAGTTAACCAAGCAAATCTGCTTGAGTCTCAAGTTGTCCTGGATTTCACCGCGCAAAAAATTTACTGGACCGGAGAGAGCGCCATCCGCCGCGCAAATTTCGACGGATCTCAAGTCGAGCTTTGGATGACTCAAGGAGTTGAACACGCCCGTGGCATTGCGATCGATGCCATCGGAGGAAAAATTTACTGGGCAAATCGCGGTGTCAGCAATTTCACTCACCCTGATGGCAGCATTTGGCGAGCGAATCTCAACGGCTCTGGAGCGGAAAGCGTTTTGACGGGACTTAACAATCCCGACTCGATGGGAATAGACATTTCCGGAGGGAAATTCTATTGGGCCGACACTCAAGAAAACTCCACGTTGCCGGGACGAATTCTGCGCGCGAATCTCGACGGCTCGAATATCGAAACCATTCGGACCTCGTTGTCCGACTTCACCGGATCTCTCGTCATCGATCCGGTAGGCAATTGGCTCTACTACGATTCGGGACCTTTTGTTCGCCGGGCGCATCTGGATGGTTCAGGAGATTCTGGAATCGGAACGGGGGGAGGCGGGGATTTGCAAGCTTTCGCCTTAAACGCCGTGCAAGGGTATCTGTATTCCGCGAGGGACTACTCCGGAACACAAAGCAGTATTTATAGAAAGAATCTTGCCAACAATTCCAACAACCTCGTCCTCGATGAGGGTTTCCGTTTGCCAAACGATATCGCCGTCAACCCTCTACAGAACGAAATGTTCATTCTCTCCCAATACGGCATTCATCGCGGCGCCCTGTACGGAAGCGAATTCATCTGGGATGTAATCACGATTTATCAGGGCGTCACCTTCGGCAGTAATGTCTATCTCGCGTTGGATCCCTTCGCGGAAAAATTGTATTGGGGGAATTCGCAAGCGATTTATCGAATCGATACGCTCGGTGGTAGTCCCCAAACCGTCATTCCGCTCGAGTTTACCGGCCTCAGTACCAACACGCCTCGCGGCATCGCTCTAGATATTGCAGAAGGAAAAATCATTTGGGCTTCTACGACACGGCTCATGCAAGCCAATCTCAATGGAAGCGAGATGGAAGCCTTGATTAGCGGGATTCAAGAGCCGACGAAAATCCAAATCGATGCTTCTGCACAAAAAATGTATTGGATTGATCGCTCTCGAATCTTGCGCGCCAATGTCGATGGCTCCGAATTAGAAGAGTTGGTTCCCGCAAATTCTCAATCGAGCGCCGTCGATCTCGCGCTCGATCTGAATGCAGGAAAAATCTATTGGACCGATCGCGGTGGCTCCGCTGTCTCAGATGGAATGATTCGACGCGCGGATCTGGACGGTTCCAATCGAGAAACTCTCGTCAGTGGCCTCTACACTCCCCAGGCGATCGCTTTACTTTTTGTTCCCTCCATCCAATCGAGTTCGCCGTCGCCCTGCGCGATCGATGCAAGACAACCTCACGAGATCCACGATACAAACTCTCGATTTGGTTGGGATTCGATTGAACTGCAATTTAGCGCAAGTGTCGCTTCTTTAACTCTCAACGAATTTTCGATCACGGAGATTGGCGGTGATGGTATAGCACCGGCGATTCAATCCCTTTTCTTTGTCGGTCCCAATTCAATTCAGCTCGTTCTCAGTGAAGCGATTGAAGCTGGCGCTTGGACTTGCTTTGAACATATTCCTAGCGGCACGAAGAGCTGTCTGGGGTATTTACCAGGCGATGTCGATGGCGATCGTACCGCAAGCCCCGTTGATATTTTGAAACTCATCAATCATTTGAACGGAATTGTGCGTCCTCCCTATCCAATTTCACGAACGGATCTCAATCGCTCCGGACTCGGGGAACCCTCTGATATCTTGCGGCTGATTGATATGCTAAACGGCGCCGATGAATTTACGATTTGGAATGGGTCACAGTTACCCACTTGTCCGCAATAAGTAAAAAATATGATGAATCCTGAAAAACATTGCATCGTTTTTGCCTTAGCCACTTTTGTTTTGGCATCGAACGCTTTCGCCGGTGCACGCATTGATTTGCGGCCCAAAACACCTGCGCCCGTGGAAGGCTACGAGCCCAATACTGTTGTCGAAATCGATGTCTATCTCGTCGACACAGGGAATCCACAAGGCGATATTCCACTGCGACTCGTTCAGTTCGATTTGCGAGATACAACGGAAGGCATCAACGCAGAGACAGAAACCCCCTTTTTTGCCTGGAGCAGTTGTTTCACTAGACCTGGGACTTGCGAGGGGCCCATTTCAACCTTTTCCTTCTATCCGCTTACCGCCTGGGTCTATCTCGACCTCACTCCGAGCAGTTTTTATAGCCTGCCCGATGATGGCGAATCTCATCTTGGCCAACTCACCATCAATGTGGGCTCGCAAGGTGGAATGCTCGATGTGATGAATGCCGATGGAAGTAATCCCAATCTTGGCGCCATCATTTCTTTCGGTTTCGGCACGGAGCCTGAAGATCCCATCACAGATTGGCGCGCCAGTACTGGAGAACTCACCGGCGGACAGCTCGAGATTGTGGTCAACACCGTCGGCGCGATTGTTGCAAGCAACCCTCCACACAACGCCATCGATGGAAGACAACCCTCGGATATACAAGGGAAAAACCTCGCCGGTTTTCAGCAAATGGAATTGAGTTTTAGTGGTTCGGTGGAAAGTCTTGTCGTGTCAGATTTTCTTCTCAGCGAAGAGGGCGGCGATGGCATCGTGCCTCAAATTTTGAGTATAGAAACAGTCGACCCACAAACGATTCGCATCAATCTAGATTCCCCGATCGGACCAGGCGCCTGGACTCTTTTCACACATCCCGCAAGCAAAACCAGCGTTCGAATTGGTTTTCTTCCCGCCGATGTCAACGGCGATGGTACTGCATCCCCGGTCGATATTCTGGCAGTGATTGACTCCCTCAATGGAGTCACGCCTCGCCCTATTTACGCCACAGATAGCAACCGCAGCGACACTGCCGAGCCTGCGGACATTCTCCGCGTGATAGATCTACTCAATGGCGCGGACGCCTTCGAAGTTTGGAATAACCGTTCGCTCCCCTAGCCTAGCTAACTCTCTAACTGTTCCTTCCAGCGATTGAACAACTCTTCCAGCGAGCGGCCAAAGAGATCTTGCACAATCGCTTCCTCTTTTTCTTTGCCATCGCCGAGCCTCTTTAAATAAGAGGCGATCGGGTAATAACCGTAGCGATCTTGCAACATCTTGGTGAAGGAAAAGGCCATGTCGTAGGCGATGGGAGCTTTTTCTCCTCCAAGGCCGAGGAAAGGCCCGCGGAACTCGTCGAGTTTTAACCACTGATCCTGGATTTGTTTGAGCCGGAATTCCGCATCCTTCACATTGAGCCCCTCTTCGATCTGTGCGAGCCCTTCATTAAGCCAAGTCGGACAATTCGGCGCGATCGTGAAAATCACGGCATGAGTGTATTCGTGAAAAATCACTTGGCGGATGCGTTGCTTCTCTCTCGAGTAGTCTTTGACCGGAATGCGAATCTTGCCATCGAAGAGTCCACCAACCCATTGGTCGGCGCTCGTGGTCTGCGCAAAACCTTCTCGATCATAGAAAATTACTTGAATGCGTTTTTTGGGGTAGACACCGAAATGCTCGCCGACAATTCCATAGGCATCCTCTAAATCCCGAGCCAGCGCGGTCGCGTTGCGCGCGAGATCGGATTGTTTTGTTCCGTCATAGCGAAAATCGAAATGATTGGAGCTGTCCGGGGTGTAATTCTTTTCGATACTGCGATCTTTCTTCGCTTTGTCGAGCAAAGTTTCGAGCGTCTTTCTTTTTTCAGATCGAGAGTTTTTCTCTTTCTTGACCGCAGTCTCATCGCCGCTTGGCGCTGGGAGCTTTTCTAACGCTGCAAGCCCACGCTCCAAAATATCCACAGCTGCCGGGTAATCAGCTTCGCCGTAGTAAATCTCCCCCAATAAACGATAGGCATCGATCTCCTGGGGAAAACGCGTAACTACGCGAAGCAGCGGGCTGATGGCATCGGTTGAATTTCCTGAGAGATGAATGGCGTAGCCGACAAAAAGCGGATAACGACTCGTGCTTTCATCAATCTCCGAAGCGAGGCGAAAAGAGCTAATCGCGCGATCCCAAACCTTGCGTTCGAGTTCTTCCTGTCCGCGCTGAAAATAAGCAACGCCCAAATTTTTTCGAATCACTTCATCCTTGGGTCGGAACTGCAAAGCCCGATGAAAGGCCTCGACAGCGGCGTCCGCATCTCCGCGGTCCAGCGCATCAATTCCTTTTTGATTCCACTGCACGCCCAAGGCATCTGGATTTCCTTCCTCCTCTTGCGTAGGCGCTGCAATCGCCAGTGTTGCTCCAAATAATAAGGAGAGCAAAGTTCTCATACCGACATTCCTCGACCGTCTGCTTGGCTGCGCTTGAGTAGTTCCACGAATGGTCCATAACTCCAGGGATATTGATGTGTATTACAAATTTCTTGGATCTCTTTGTAGTAGCGCTGATAAAGATCTTCCATCTCGGTTTTAAAAGATGGGTCGCAAAAATAGGCGCGACAACCCAAAGGTCGGCCCACGCGATTGTGGCAACGGCCTTCGAGATGATAACGACAGCGATTCGCGGCGCTCTGACCTGGCAGCTCTTCCCCATGCACCAGTGCATAGTCCACTTCTAACTGGCTCGCATAGAGCTCGTGATCCACTTTTTCGAATTCGCAACAGACTCCACGAGCCACACAAATGGGGCGGCGCTGATTGATCTCCTGCTCTAAACGCTGATAGAGATTCTCAAGAGCCGCAAAGGCCGATTGGCGGGAAGACTGCGAAGGAAGAATTTGTATACCAGGGCAATAGCTGCTCGCACGCTCCAAGGCCTCGCCTCCTGCAAGAATGTCCGGCCAATAAGGAAATTCACGACAATGCTTGGGCCGGTCCAGATAAACCGTGCAGTGGTTTGGCGATTCGAACAGAGCGCAACGGCCATCACGTTCGATCAAAGAGAGTTTTCCTTCCACCAATCGCAAATACTGCTTCGAAAACGCTTCGACCGTCATCGAAAGCGCGTTCGCAAGCTGTGGGATTTCCTCTTCCTGAACCCAGACATAGCCAGTCGATACGGAACAGCAATGACCGCAACGATGACAGGAAAAAGTGAAGGGAGCTTCGCTCATCACGAGCGTTTCTTATTTTTAGGGTCCTTAAAAAGCGACTTTGGAGCGGGTATCACAGCATCATTCTTGGAATTGGGATCAAACTCGAGTGATTTGCGACCTTGGATTTGTGTTTCGATATCGGCGATGAGTTCTTGAGGATTTTGATATCGAATCTCGCGCTCCTTCGCCATCATTTTCTCGATGAAGTAATGAAGATGCGGGGAAACCTTCCGCCCCTTGAGCGCTGCAGAAGAAAGCGATTCCATCACCTGCTTGCGCAACACTTCGGAATCTTCTTTCCCGGTAAAGGGCAACTCACCAATTACTAAGTGATAGAGAGTCACGCCAAGAGAATAGATATCCGCGCGAGAATCCAAATCGCGAATCCCCTGAGCTTGTTCCGGAGAAATGTACTGCACCGTGCCGACGGTTGTGTCTTTGCGCATCGTATCGGTTTCGCCCGCGCTGCTGGCAAAACCAAGATCAATCAACTTCACGCGGTTATCGGGAGTGATCATGATATTTCCCGGTTTGATATCGCGATGAACCATGCCCTGAGAGCGCAGATATTCGAGACCGCGCGCTGCCTGCAGAACAATATATAGAGCATCTTCTTCGGCGAAGGTTTTGTTCTTAGCGACGAGATCGAGCAAGGTGGAACCAGGAATGAATTCCATGATCAATAAATACATATCGCCCGCGGGACCTTCCGGCGCATCGGGAGGATGAGTTTTCGCAACCCTAAAACCTTTCACTACCGAATCGTGCTGCAATTCGAGCAACATTTTGGCTTCTCGGAGAAAACGAGTGCGAGAGATGATGTCTTGAGCCAGTTCTGGACGGAGTACTTTGATTGCTAAAAGTTTGCCGGTTTTTATCTCCGTTGCGCGAAAGACTTCCGCAGTCGCCCCAGCCCCTAACCTCTCCTCAATTTGAAAACCTGGAATTTCTGGCAGCTCCCCAGCGCGCGTTTTTCTCAACCTGGAAATTTTTTCCTTCGAAAATCCCTGGGAAAGCAGGATTTGGTCCAGCGTTTGCTTCCCAGATTCGAGCTGCTGGAAACAACTTATGGCGGATTCCTTACTCAGATGGCCATGGTGTACCAGAAGTGCTAGAAACTCGGTGTCTTGCGGCTTCGGAGGCATCCGGTAAGTGTAGCGCCAAGGGAGCTTGCTTGTAACAGCTCGATTTTGAGGAATTACTCAAGTCCTTCTCATTTCGAACGACAATAAGCCTGGATTTCTTGTGTCAACCATTCCTGAAACACCCATTGTATATAAGTACTTTGACTTGATTGACGAGTTCATCAAGGTCAGGGTCGTCGCTGAGGAAGGAGTTTCTCACTTCCTTAGGGCAAACCCTATCTCTAATAAGAGAGAGTACCGTCGTAAGATTCTCGAAGCCTGCGTGGTCGACTTACAGAACTCCATTATTTCTCAAATCCAACAATCGATGCCTGAGGAACTTTCGATCGCGGAAGATTTGCTCTACCAGATTTGCATCGACGTCAACCCGCGACTCGAGATTCACCAAGTATCGATTCCAGCGGAAGAACAAGAATTCCGCGAGCTTCCTTCGCTCCCCTCACCCACTGTGGTTGAGGACAAAGAAGAAAAATTTCAACGCAAAGCTGCCAATATAGAAAAAGAACTCGCGCGATCGATTGTGGGACAAGATGAAGCGATCCACACCATTGCTCGTTCCGTCAAGAAAAGCGCAGCAGGAATTGCCGAGCCGAACCGACCGATTGGTTGCTTCCTATTAATAGGCAAAACGGGAACGGGAAAAACGGCGGTAGCAAAAGCGATTTCAAAGCATCTCTTCGATGGACCTGGGGGCCTGATTCGCATCGACTGTTCTGAATTTGCGATGGCGCATGAATACGCCAAACTCATTGGGGCGCCCCCAGGCTATATCGGTCACGGTGATGGAGGCATGCTGACCGAATCGATTCGAAAACGACCCGACGCGGTCGTTCTTTTCGATGAAATCGAAAAGGCTCATCACAAGGTTTACAACCTCTTGCTCCAGGTGCTCGATGAAGGACAGCTCACAGATTCGAAGGGCCGCGTCGCGCGATTCGACCGGGCCCTCATTCTGATGACCTCCAATATCGGTGTGGACGAATTGCGCCAAGCCGAAGGGCGAATGGGCTTCGATGTGTCTAGCCGCGCGCTTTCG
Source organism: uncultured Planctomycetales bacterium (assembly GCA_964570465.1). Lineage (GTDB taxonomy): Bacteria > Planctomycetota > UBA1135 > UBA1135 > CAZMYG01 > CAZMYG01. The sequence goes on along the minus strand of CAZMYG010000043.1, from coordinate 9,959 downwards.
ACGGTACAGACAAAACAGCTCACTCAAGATGCGTTGAAGAAACATTTCTCACCGGAGTTCCTCAACCGCATCGACGAAATTGTTCTCTTCAACAATCTGAATGAACAACATTGCGTACGCATCGCAGAAATGGCACTCGCTGAGATTTCGGGCAGAACGCGCAATCGCGGTATTGTCACTGCCTTCAGCCAAGAGCTCGCGCGAAGAATTGCTAAAGAAGGTTTCTCGGAAGAATACGGTGCGAGAGAAATACGGCGCATCGTGAAGCGCGAAGTGGAAGATCAATTGGCTGCGATGATTTTGGATGGCGAGCTCAAACGCGGTCAACGTCTTCGAGTCAAGGTGCGCAACAGCAAGCCTAACTTTTGTGTAGAGGGGGACGTACCTGAGGCAGGTATCGATTCTCTGTAACAGTTGAGAACTCAATCTTTTACAGAGAATCGATACCTGCCTCAGGTACGTCCCCCTAAAAAGTCGATAAGGCCCCCCGTTGAGCCTACGCAAAAAGATTTTGTTCCCGATATTACTCCTGTCCCTCGCGGTACTAGGAACGAGTGGATATTTTCTCCTCGTTAAAAACGCCGAGGTACTGAGAAATCAACTCATTCAAAAAGGCCGCACTCTCGCACTCGCTCTCGCTGAAGGATCCACGGGAGGAAAAGATCAAATTGACGAAGCCACGGCGAGTTCATTAGTGCAAAGCTATGTTGCTGGACGGGAAGAAACCGGAATTCTCTATGCGCTTGTCATCAGCCGGAAGTCCGTTACCCCGATTCTGGCACCGCAAAATGAGGTTTTACCAACCGACTCAGAGGAAAAAGTAGAATCCCCATCAAGAGAAGTCCAAGACAAGGCGATGGTGGACCCTAAATTCTCAAATGGGCATCAATGCCAAGCGGCGATCTTTGATAATCGGAACAACTATATTGGCATCGCTCGAGTAGGTCTGTCTTTTGCACCGGTTGATCTCGAACAAAGAAAACTTCTGATCTCCTTCGCGGTTTTGGCCACCTTGGTTTTGATTTCTTCCTTTGCCATTAGCAACTATCTCTCGAAGAGTATGAGTGAGCCAATGGATGACATGCTCGCCGGTCTTGATGCGATGGGACGAGGCGATTTGAGCCATCGATTGGAAATTAAAAACGATGATGAAGTAGGCCAGCTCAATGCGTCCTTCAATCAAATGGCGGATCGTCTGCGTATTTCTCGAACCAAGATTGAAAACTACAGCCGTGACCTCGAAGAGATGGTGCGTGCGCGTACTGGTGAACTTCGCCGTGCTTATGAAGAGTTGAAACGTCTTGATGAACTGAAAGACTCGTTCTTGTCTTCGGTTTCACACGAACTCCGTACTCCACTGACTTCGATTCACTCTTTTGCAGAAATTCTCATGCAATACGCCGACGAAGATCCCGCGACGCGAAAAGAATTCTTGGAAATCATCAAACGAGAAACCGAGAGACTCTCGCGATTGATCGACGATGTGTTGGATTTAGCGAAGATCGAAGCGGGAATGGCTACTTGGAAGCCAGAGCGTTACGACTTACGCGGAATTATTCAGGATTCGATCGCGGCGATTCGTCCGCTGATGGATACTTCGAAGATTACGGTGCAATTCACGCCACCTCCTCGAGTTCCGCAGGTCCTCGCAGATCGCGATCGAATTTCTCAAGTCATTACGAACTTACTTTCCAATGCCCGCAAATTCACTCATGCGAATGACACGATCGATGTGCGTATGTCGATTGACAGCGGTTATCTCCGTGTTGAGGTTGAGGATCATGGAATTGGGATTTCGCCGGAGAATCTGGATAAGGTTTTCGAAAAGTTCCGCCAAATTGAATCGGCGGGACATCTCACCACCAAGGTCAAAGGAACTGGTTTAGGTCTGCCTATTTCTCGAGACATCATTGAATTCCACGGCGGAAAAATGTGGTGCGAGAGCAAATTGGGAGAAGGCACTACTTTTATCTTCACCATTCCCACCGCCGACAATCCTGAACCCCGCCCCATTTGCGATCACGTCGAAGCGGCGTTGTAGGTGCCATTCTGCGATTCTTCGATTCCTCAGGAAAGGGAGGCGCTAGCGCCTCCCTTTCCTGAGGAATCGAAGAATCGCAGAATGGCACCTTTCGCAGCGATTTTGCCCTCTTCGACTCCAGGTTGATCGTAGGGATTGATTCGATACATTTTGCCTAAAAGAGCAACAGCGAGCTCTTTAAACATGATGAATTGACCAATGGTATGTGGGGAAATTTTAGGGAAAACAAGACAGGCATTGGGTCGATGTTGAGCCGTGAGCGAATGCTCAACTCCCGCTCTCTCTGCTTCCAAAAGTTTTGAGAGAGAAAGTCCGCCTAACCAGCTCGCAGGTTCAAACTGTGCAAACTCTTTGGGAATCGTTACATCAGCAGAAGCTTGTTCCAGTTTCCAAAAAGTAATGCTCTTGTCATTGGGGCCTTCGACATAGAGCTGAAGCTGAGAATGTTGATCTGTCGCGCCAATCGCAGAAACGGGAGTTGGCCCCGTGAACACTTCCCTGCCTTTGAGATCGAGTCGCTTGCCGAGACTCTCTCCACAAAGCTGCGCCCACCACTGCGCAAAACCACGGAGTCGATCGGAATAGCAAAAGCTCACGAAGAGATTTTTCTTCCTTTTCTTGTGCAGCAAGAATTGAACAGCAGCAAATTGAGCTACTGGATTCTCCGCAAATTCAGCACTCTTGCAGCGTTCGTCCATCGCAGCCGCTCCAGCAACGAGAGCGCGAATATCTAAACCAAGTAATGCCGCTGGCAAAAGCCCGACTGAACTCAAGACAGAAAATCTTCCCCCCACAGCTGGCGGCACATCAAAAACGGGAAAGCCTTCCTGTTTTGCAATCGCTCGTAGCGATCCTTTCTCCGGATCGGTCACGAGAACAATTCTTTCTTTATGTTTGTTGCGAATCGCCGCCTGCAAACGCTGGCGAATAATTTGAAATTGCGCCATGGTTTCCATCGTGGCGCCTGATTTCGAAATCACGAGGAAAAGTGTCTGCTCCCAATCGATTTGATCCAGGAAACGGCTGAAATACTCAGGATCAATATTGTCCAAAACCCAAAGTCGCGGACTCTCGGCCGTCGGCTGATGAAAAAGTGGAGTCAATGCCTGAGAAAGCGCAGCGGTTCCTAAAGCAGATCCACCAATACCCAAAACTACGAGCTCACGAAACCCACCACGCTGCACTTCGACAAAACGATGAATATTTTCCATCGTCTCTTTGGCATAAGGCAAATCGAGAAAAGCGTGTTCACCCTGGCGTTTTTCTCTTCGAATCTTTTTGAGCAAACTAATCGACTTGGGTGCGAACTGAGCGAGTTCTTCTTCTACGATGCCATGCTCAGGACTAATCTGTTTTGAAAGACTGTTTTGATATTCGTAACGAAGCAAATCGCTCATGCGTTCACCTTTTATAAATCCATTTGCTTGTAAGCCGGTTCTTTACCAAGCCCAGGCATGGTCATGATCTCGCCCGCGAGTGGAGTCAGAAAACCTGCGCCAATCATCGGGCGGATATCTTCAATCGGAAAAACATAATCACTCGGCGCCCCTTTTCGCTTGGGATCGTGAGAAAAAGAGAACTGAGTTTTCGCCATGCAAATCGGCAAATGTCCCCAGCCATGTGATTCATAACGGCGGATTTTTTCCTTGGCTTGGTAGCTGAAGGAGACTGAAGAAGCTCCATAGATTTTCGTTGCCAGCGCTTCTATTTTTTCTTCGATCGAATCGTTCAGAGAATAAATGTGTGTGAATTTCTTAGGTTCGCGCGCGGCTTCGTCAATTGCTTTCGCAAATTCAATACCACCTTCGCCTCCTCTCGCAAAAACATCACTAATCACCGCAGCTCTAGCGCCGCTCTCCAAGGCTTGCTTGCAAACAAAATCGATTTCCTTCTGCGTTTCGTTCCCAAAACGATTGACCGCGACGACGACGGGCACTCCGTGCAGCTTCGCTACGCGAATATGTCTTTCGAGATTTGGAATTCCCTGAGCGAGGCTAGCGAGATCTTCTTTGGATAGTGCTGGGTCGAGCGGCTTGCCCGCTACAATTTCAAAGCGCCCGCTATGCATTTTGAGTGCGCGTATGGTCACAACCAAAGCCACCGCGTCCGGATAAATCCCGCTAGCGCGGCATTTGATATTGAACAATTTCTCAAGCCCCATATCTGCACCGAATCCCGATTCGGTGACGACATAGTCTGCAAGTCGCATCGCCATTTGATCGGCGAGTATGGAAGAGTTACCCGGTCCAATATTGGCAAAGGGTCCGGAATGTAGAATTGCTGGAGTACCTTCTGAGCTTTGCAACAAAGTAGGTAACAAAGCATCACGCATCAGCAAGGCCATAGCTCCTGCACATTGCAAAGACTCCGCAGTAATCGAACCACCTGCAGCATCGTCCGCCACCACAATGCGCCCAATCTTCGCTCGAAAATCTTCCGGGCTCGTTGTCAAAGTGAGAATCGACATCAACTCCGAAGCCGCAGTGATATCGAATCCACTTTCTCGCGGGAAACCAGGTTTATTCAAACCAATCCCGATTTGAATCTGCCGCAAAGCGCGATCGTTGAGATCGAGGCAACGTTTCCAAGAAATTGTTTTCGTATCGATTTGTAGCGGATTCCCGTGATAGAGAGAATTGTCGAGTGCAGCGGCTAACAAATTGTGCGCGACGGAAACCGCGTGAAAATCGCCTGTTAAATGAAAGTTAATTTCTTCTTCAGGAAGAATGCGCGAATTGCCACCTCCGGTCGCCCCGCCTTTCACTCCAAAAATTGGCCCCATCGAAGGCTGACGCAAAACACAGATCGCTTTCTTGCCAATCCGATTTAAACCCAAACTCAACCCAATAGTGTTGACCGTCTTTCCCTCTCCCAGGGGTGTTGGTGTGATCGCACTCACTGCGATATACTTGCCGCCCTGCCTGGGTTGAAGCCGATTCAAAAGTGACAGGCTGAGCTTTGCCTTATAAGTTCCATAGGAAAAGATCTCCTCCTGGCGCAAATCGAGGTTTTTGATAACTTCGCTAATAGGCTTTGGCAGAAAGCTTTGTTTAGAAATTGCTTTTTGACTCATGGATTTTTTTGAAATAACGCGGTTTGTAATGCGTCTGACCGCGGCTTTTTATTAGGCGTAGTAGTTGAAGGGAAAATACCTCCAATGACAAGCTCAAGAAACAGTTCTGGAAGAATAATTGTTCTATTTGCAATCCTCGTCATCGTCGTGCTCGTGGGAGTGATATTCTTCCTCGGCGGCGAGCCGGCAAAGGATGGCGGTGGTGGAAATAACACTCCGACAGGTGGCGCCACCAATACACGCCCTGGAGATACCAGGCCTGGCGAAAATCAAACGGGCAACCCTAGAGACTCTGGAAGAAACTCTGTTCCTGACAGAACTGGCATTGTTCCCACCGCAAATGCTTTGATGGGACGAGTCGTAGACGACACGGGCAAGCCGATTGCAGGCGCTACCGTGACGGCAGAACAGGGCCTCTCTACCTTGCTTGTCGCTCTGCAAGGCGAACAACCCAGATATCGAGTGAGTGCCAAGACGGATAAAGAGGGACTCTACGCCTTCGAAAAACTCCCGCCTTACGAAGCCTATATTGTCACGGCAACTCAAAATGGTTTCGCTCCCGCTAGGCAAAATGATTTGCAAGTATTCGCAGACCAAGCAACACAGGTTGCCGACCTTGTATTAAAACCAGGCGCTACTTTGCGAATCTCGGTACGCGACAAAGACAACAATCCCATTCCCGATGCAGAAGTGGTTGTTGAAATGGTTTCGAAGACTTCCTTCTTCCAAGAAAGCAAGGACTCGGACAAAGTCACTGGGAAAACAGATAGCGCGGGTAATCGAGATTTCCCCAACCTATCTGCAGGAGCTGTCTCGGTTACTGTGAGCGCAAAAGGTCATGCCACTCAAATTCTCTCTCGCCTGAATCTTTCCAATGACCCTCCTTTGACGACCAAAGAAATTCAACTCGGCAAAGGATTGCGAATTGCTGGTAAGGTCACCGACACCAACGGACGACCCGTGATCGGAGCGCAAATCGAAGCGAGTTCCACTTCACGACAAATGGGATCGAAAGGTGTGGCTACTTCAAATGTCGCGGGGGAATTCAACATCGAAGATCTTGCTGAAGGAGTCTACATCCTGGTCGCGAAGGCAGAGAATTTTAGCGAAAAACGGGAAAATCGAGTGAATTCTGGCGATATCAATCTTTCTTTGATTTTGAGTTCACAAGGATCTGTGGCGGGACGAGTCATAGACTCTAAAACTGGAAATCCAATTGGTTCCTTCTCGCTCGATATTCGCAGACCGCCACCCCAAAACAATTTTTTGCAACCTGGAAAAGCGCCAGCCAAACAATTCCGAGCTGCTGATGGTAGCTATCAAATGGGCGGGCTTGATCCCGGGCAAAGCTATGTACTCTTGGCGAGCGCCGAAGGTTATGCATCGACAACAAGTGCTGCTTTCACCGTCACCGGCGTAGAAACCGTACAGGGAATCGACATTTCCTTATCTAAAGGGGGCTCGATTCGCGGCGTAGTACTCGATGCAAAAACCGGATCGCCTGTCGCTGGAGCCACCGTGAGAACCCATGAAAACGATTACATGGACAACCCTTTGTCTCAGGTGCTTGGGGCGTTGCTTCCCCCAGATCCTTCGAAACCCTTCGCGCAAACTGGAAGCGACGGCGCTTATTTAATCACTCATGTTTACCCTGGCTCTTACCAAATCGAAGTCACCGCTCCGGGCTACTCTTCGAATTTCTTGCGAGACGTGCGTGTCGCAGAAGATCAAACCGTAGAAGCGGGGAAAATTAGCCTAAATGTCGGTGCAACGGTCACAGGCATTGTGCTCGATGGCGCTGGAGTGAATATGGCTGGCGCACAAGTTTCGGTGCGTGGCGCTGAACCTCAGAGCGTCTTTTTCCGAAACACTCGCGCGGATGCGCAAGGAAGATTTGCCCTGCGCAATTTACCTCCAGGCGATTACAACATCTCTGTCACTTCTGCAGATCTCGCTAACCCAATTGGAGCCTCTGCGGCGAGCAAGAAAAGCACACAGACGGTGAGCCTCGATGAAGGGAAAAGTATCGAGCTGACCTTTGTGGTGAAGTAGGCGACTTAGAAATCGGCAAATTCGTCCCGGGCGAGCAAATTCTCGCCTGGGAGTGGGAACAGCGGCGGACTCTGAATCCATTCGCGCACGGCGTCAAAAAGGGCTTTATCCCGCTCCGGCACTTGCTCCAGACGCTTTTGCGCTTTGTTGATCTCCTGCCCTCGCTGCCGGGGCATCAACCATTCAAAAGAATTTTTCACCTCTTCAAAGCAAGCGACACGCCAACGCAAATCTCTTGCTGGATCTAAAATCCAATCCAACATTTTTTCGCGAATCTCAGAATCGGCGATTCGCGCGAGTGTAGACAAAGAAGCTGGAGGAAATGGAGAGTTTGACTTCGCCACTTCTTCGCTAAGCAAAATTCTCATCTCTTCGAGTTTTGATTCAGGAAATGCGCCCGTCTCCAGCATCTCTTCGAACGGGGCCTCATTTTTTGATTTTTCTTGCACTTCTAGTTTTCCTAAGCTCCACAGTCTCTCCAACAAAACTGCAAATTGAGTGCGAGTTTCCTGCGACATTTGCTCAGATGCCACTCGATAAATTGGCTCGAGCGAATTACCTTCGCTGTCCTTCCTTCCAATTAAGACCAAAACGTGGGCGATCTCTCTGCGCTGTTGTGGGAGTTTCTCAAAAGCCTCAATCAACTTCGCCACAGATCTTCTCTCTTGGAGACCTGGAGTCACAGAGCCAGGAGTGCAGAGCCCATAAAGCGCTTCTTCCCAAAAATCTTGGCCGGATACAAATTCTTCTATCAACAGTTTCTGCACCGGCTCAAACCCAAATTGATTCAAATTCCAACGCGCAATTTTTCTTTCGGATATCGATTTAGAGCGCCAACTCTTCAAGAGTTGCAAAAAAATGTCCTGATCCGAAAAAGTCCCACTCTGTGCGCTGCACCAAAAGAAACGGGGGCGAATTCCAAGCTGTACAGGCGAGCTGCTTGTTGCTCGAAGCCTTTCAAGCGCTTGCTGGAAAACTTCTCCCGCGAATCCTGATTCTCCGCTATTCATTTCCCATTGTTCCCAAAGCGAAGCAAGTGCTGGATCGAGCAAAATAGGTCTCGAAGAAATTTGAAATCGCAATAGAAGATCTACAAAGCGCAAAGCTAGATAAGGTTTTTGAGGCAGTATTGCCCAGTGTTTGATAAACAAGCTCTCCGAAAGGACGGCTCGATTGCTCGAGTTCTCGCTCCCCCATCTTCCGGATCGTCGAAGCATTTCCCAGAGGGCTGACTGTGCTATTTGAGATTCTTTGGGGCCGAGATCCAGCCAAGTGAGCAAAGCAGGAAAAAAATCCTCCCGTTCTGAGAGCACAATTTCCAAACGCCTTCGAGTTTCTTCTCCGCCTCTCTCGATTGCTCGACGCAATCTTAATTCATCTTCGATTCGGAGATTTTGTAGAAGCCAATGTTGAGCCGCAGCACGTTCTGCGGCTTGAGGAGACTCCAAACGCTCAAACTCAGAGTCCAAAAAGATCCAAAAAAGAAAAATCAGCGCAAAACAAGGCATGCGCCTAATGTAGCGACGAAGTGAAAAGAATACAGCGCTCGTTACTGGACGAGCGTAAGGGCTGCAGCCGCTTCTTCGTTTGAAGGATAGATTTTCAGATGTCGGCGAAGACGCATGACATCGAAAATGCGATCGATGAGAGGAGTGACTCCAGAAAGTCCCAAAGCAATGCCCAAAGAAGATGCTTGATTGCAGGCGGAAATGATCAAACCAACACCGCAAGAATCGATTACCGAGACCTCGGCGAGATCAAGGACAACTCCGGAGTAGCCTTCATTTGCCTTCTCCACAATCGTCTTTTTCAGCTCTTCGCGAAGGCTTTCCGAGACGTGGAAATTGAGACTTCGGTCAAGAAAGCGAACGACTGCTACCTTGTTTTCGCCGACCATTCCTAGCGAAAACCCTCTTGTCCTTTTTTGTTCAAAAACCATATTTGCCTTCCGATCGAAAAACAATTTCCTAAAACTAATCTATAACCTCATACTTTTCGGCATAATCCAGTCGTACATTTAGCCTAGTTTTGAAGAAAAATTCCTAATAAAAAAGGCCAGCATTTTTTGCTGGCCTTCGGATTGAAATTGGTTTTTCTCTTACTGTCGATCGTCTCGCAAGGAAACGTTCTGCCGGCCCATTTGAGCCAAGCGTTCTTCGGTTTTTTGAAGCTTCAAATTATGCGCCTTGGAAATAATGGCCTTAACGCTGCGGCCCAATTTTCGGGCGATTTCTAAGTTGGTGTGCTCTGGATACAGCTTACGAAGTTCAGCTTCGGCCTTACGATCCCAACGAGGCATTTTGGTGGGCTTGCCCTCGATATTGCGCAAGAAACCTTTGTCCTTGGAGAGATTCAACGCCACGGATTGCTTGCGAATGGCAGTTTCCGGGCGCCCGAGAATAATTGCCAGGTCGGCGTCAGAGCGAGAGCCGTAAAGCTGCTTAAGCTCGAGAATATCCATACGAGTCCAAGGACCAGAGTTGGTCTTTTTCCCCATGGAAGAAATTTTGGATTGAACATCGGAATCAGAACGACGGAGAACTTTTGCAATCAACTCCGGAGAGGAAATCCCCAAGCAGTGCTTCAAGGTTTGCATTTCCTCTGCGCTCCAAGGCCCTGTTTTCTTAGGTCCCTTAAAAACGCGTTCCGCCATTTTTCGGATTGAAGAAACCGGGCGTCCCAAGGCTCGAGCAATTGCCGCCTCGTTTCTAACGCCATACAACTCTCTCAATCGAACCACTTCCCCAATCGACCATCTACCGCGCCGAATTTCTTTGCGAACACCATTCATCG
>CAZMYG010000042.1:0-18494 GCA_964570465.1 uncultured Planctomycetales bacterium | reverse complement strand
ACCCGGCGCTTGCAAGCTATCGCAAACAACTAGGCCGCAAGGCACAAGTCAAAGTCTAGGTAACTCCGATGCCTATCGCGCTCTCGACGAGTTGCTTCGGAAACCGATTCAAAACCGTTCACGAACAAATCGAAGCGGCTCGTTCTTTAGGTTTTGAACGCATCGAAATTGGTCAAAACGATCTTCCTCCAGACTGGAAAGGCGTTAGCGCATCCCTAGAAGAATTTGGAATGAAGGCTCCGAGTCTTTGCATTGGCAGTCGAGAAGCGGCGAGTGGAAATCGAAGACAGGGAGAAGGGATTGCTTCAGGCACAGAAGAAATCCGAGTACAGGCGATTCAATCCGCGCTTGGCGATATCGAATTAGCCAAACGTACTCAATCTTCTTTGCTATCAATTGGAGGCGGCTATGTGGAGCTGCCGGGACTTTCAGATCGAGTACGTTCCATCTTTGCTCTCTGGCGTCAGGGCGATCCTAACGAAGCAAACAAAATTGCCCAAGAAATTCAAAACGCCATGAAAGAGAAACGAGCTTTTCATCTTGATCGTCTCTGCCGATCTCTTTTTGAACTTGCGCGACGTGAACCGAATGCAGTGTTTGCGATTGAAACTCCACTAGATCCGCAGCATTTACCCACTCCAGAAGAACTAGAAAAAGTTTTCGAAGACTTACCTAATTTACGTCTCTCCTATTATCACGATACGGGTCGCGCCGCTCTGCTAGAAAAAATTCTGGGGATTCCACATGGTTTGTGGCTTGAGAAATTTGTTTCTCGAATGGTCGCGGTGAGACTTCACGATTTGAGCCAAGTGGAATTGCTGCAAGCTCCAGGTTTGGGAGAAGTGGATTGGAAACTCGTCGCTAGCTATCTTCCCAAAACAGCGCTGCGCGTTTTGACTATTCACCCACAGCAAGGTCTTGAAGCGATTCCAGGAGCGATGCGCTTCCTGGAGAAATTCGATTTCTAATGAGAATAGCTTTGAGTATTGCAGGTCTTGATCCCAGCGGCGGCGCTGGAATCCTCGCGGACTGCAATATTTTCTCTGAACACAAAATTCACCCGCTTGCGATTGCGAGTGCGCTGACCGTGCAAAACAGTTTGGGCGTTTATCGCGTTATTCCTGTTTCTGCAAAACTCGTTGAAGCCCAATTAGAAAAATTGATCGCAGACTTCCCGATTGCTGCCGCCAAAACAGGCTTGCTCCCAAATCGCCTAGTCATTCGGACTGTCGCAAAACTTTGGCCTTCTCGCTTGCCCTTAGTTGTTGATCCCGTACTCGCCTCGAGTGGCGGATTCCGTTTTCTGGATTCCAATGGAATTGAATCGCTGCGTAAGTTTTTGCTGCCCAAAGCAAGCTTAGTCACTCCAAATCGAGCAGAAGCGGAAAAACTCTCGCGTTCAAAAATCAAAAATGAAAGAGACTATGCCCGAGCTGCTCGCACTCTTCTCAATTGCGGGGCCAAAGCGGTGCTCATCAAAGGTGGCGATGACAAAGGACTCGAATCCATCGACCGCTTTTTCAGTTTAGAAAGCAGCCGCGAATTTCGTTTGTCGCGAGTGCGCGGCGAATCCGTTCACGGAACGGGATGTGCTCTCTCTGCTTCGATCACAGCTTTACTTGCAGAAGGGAAAACGTTGCTCGAAGCGATTAGCGAAGGGAAGCAGAAAATCCATACACGAATTGCACTGGCTCAGAGGCTGGGTAAAGGAAGGATGTATTTGTAGTTTGCTATCACGCTAAAAAAGCTGCTCAGGTAAAGCTCGCGACCCTCTCAGAAGTTAAACATGTTGTCAGCGTTCGCTAGCTTTTACGCAGGGGATTTCGCAACCCTGAGCCAACTTCACCGCGTGCAAGACGCGCGCGGAGTGGCTAATAGATCGGAATAAATGCCTGTCAAGTTTAGGGCTATGTTTTTCAGGAACTTCCAAATCCGTCCATGGCGCCTAGTTGCATTCTTTTCGCTTTGACCCTAACTTGTTCCCCTCTTCATGCGGGCGTAGCTCAGTGGTAGAGCGCGACCTTGCCAAGGTCGATGTCGAGGGTTCGAATCCCTTCGCCCGCTCCAAAAACCAGATCAAAAAAATAGGGGCATGCATAGCATGCCCCTTAAAACTAAAAACCCGCGGCTTTGATTAACCCTTGTTTGCGAAATAATCCGCGTTGATCTGTGTGTATTGTTTCCACTGATCGGGCAATTCCGCCTCGGGGAAAATCGCCTCGACGGGGCATTCTGGCTGGCAGGCGCCACAGTCGATACATTCCGCAGGATTAATGTAAAGCATAGTCACGCCCTCGCCGTCGGTTGGATGAATGCAGTCCACCGGACATACGGCAACACAGGCCTTATCCTTCACATTCACGCAGGGTTCAGCAATTACGTAAGTCATCTCACTCTCCTATAGAAAATTAGGTGGCTGAGAATAGGACAAGCAATACAAGCGGTCAAGTGCGTACGAGCTTCTTCTTTACAGAAAATTTTGGGTGTCGAAAGCAGTCCACCGTGTGATCGTTCACAAGTCCTCCGGCCTGCATAAAAGCATAAACCACGGTCGAGCCGACGAACTGAAAACCGTGCTTCTTCATGTCTTTAGAAAGTTGCTCCGAAAGCTCTGTACGAGCAGGCAACTCTTTCATGCTGCGCCAGCGATTCACGATTGGCTTACCTCCGACAAAGTCCCAGAGATAACGATCGAAGCTACCAAACTCTTTTTGTATTTTGAGGAATGCCTTCGCATTGTTCATGTGCGAACGAATTTTTTGACGATTTCGAATGATGCTGGCATCGTTCATCAAACGTTCAAAATCACGTTCGTTGTAACGCGCCACTCGCTCCGGCTCAAAATTATGAAATGCCTTTCGATAGCCTTCGCGCTTTTTAAGAATCGTCAACCAACTCAAACCTGCCTGAGCTGTATCGAGAATGAGTTTTTCAAACCAATGGCGTTCATCGTGAATCGGTACCCCCCATTCCTCATCGTGATATTGCTCAAGCAGTGGATGAGACACCGACCAATCGCAGCGTGTTCTAGTCATTTCTTTTCTCATTTCATTCCTACCAACCACGCCCTCCGCCTCCTCCGAATCCTCCACCAGAAAATCCTCCGCCGCCGCCGGAGGAACCACTAAATCCGCTTCCCCCACTCCAGCCACCGGACCCCTCGGTTCTCGGCATAGAAAAGAAACTGTTTTGAGCCGAGCGACTAAAGCTTGAAAGAGAGTGAGTCAAATATAACGGGCTGAAGGTAGTCATGTCAGATTGATACCAATCTGGCGACGTTTTAAAAAGTCCCACAAACGCATTTGCCCATCGAGTATGAAGACCCAACGCAATCGCATAAGGAAGTAGCTTTTCAAAATGATCGGCAGGCATTTTTGCCATTCGTTCTTTTTCGGCGGTTCGAAGATATTCTTCAAGACCTTTGATTTTTCCCAATACCTCCAACCCCTTTCTAGTCCGCTTGGGCATGTGGAAGGCAAGAAAAAACATACCAATTGCTGAAGGAATCAAAAGAACCCAAAAAGGAAGTGGAAATTGGAGAACCACACCAAAGATAAAGAGAAGCACGACAGTGAGAATCGCAAAACCGAGCCAACTGCGAATCACCTTCATCGGATCCGATCGGAAAAGACCTTTGGAAAGGATATCTTTCCACATGGCCTTCTTTACTTCCTCTGCCTTAGTGTAAAAACTTCCTTCCAACGCAAGCAGCGAAGTCTTTCCCTTACCTGACGGGAAAAGGGATTGCAGAAGCTTTCTTTCAAAAGGACGCAAGGAGGGATCGTCCTGAAATTTTGGGCCGGCCTCGAGATTAAAATTGGCGTCCGTTTCTTCCACCTCTCCTCGCTCTCGAATGACAAGAAAGCGACGAACGGCCAGATCCACAACTGCGGCGGTGAAATCCCGTTGATGCAAATGATCATCTGCAACGATCCCCACTTCTGAAGGACTCAAACCCATCGGGGCTTCAAATTGAGGAATCACGGTTTGATCTGCTAGAGAATCTTTTCCAAATCGCCTCCAAAGGAAAAAGAAAAATGCCAGTAAGGTGAGGGGAATCAAAGCCGGCCAATTTGCCTGGGCAAACCAAAGCAAACGAGTACTCATCGTGGGGTGTTCCACATAATGCAGAGGAAAGCCCACGACAACAGTGAAACCTTCATGATTGCCCAGGACTCTGGAAGTTTCAAAGTGAAGAGTATTTGCTTTTCGACTCTCAAACCAATCCCGGTCGCGAGCACCGTAGGAACCGACGTACGCCATCGATTGCAACGAATCTCCAGGAATTTCGCTTGGCAGAGTCACATCGACTTGCGCCTTCCGAATCGGCATCACCCAACCATTGCCGGTTACATTCCAGTACAGCTCGTCGTGCTCCCCATAGCTCTTGAGCACGTCCTCCGCCCGATAGCGAAGCACTACATCTCGAGTCGCGTCGAAAGCTCCCGGCACGCGGATTTTTAATTCGAGATTTCCATCTTTCCTGCTCTCCCAATACTCCAACGGCCGCCCCTCTGCATCCTCAACGGATTCCACGTTCAACCGAATATTTCCCCAAACCCCATTCGGATAGCTATAGCGATAGGGAATCCAACGAAGAATCCCGTTCCACGATCCTTCAAATCGACAACGAATCTGCTCCCTTACTTCGACAACACCACTCTTCTGTACATTCACCCAAGAATGAAAGTCTTCGATGCGTAGAGAACGGGATTGGGCAAAAACAGTAGAAAAAGAAAACAGCGAAAGGATCAACGCGAAAAAAAGAAAGAACCGGTGATGAGTTTTCATACATTCTCTCCGATCGCTACAGTCGGTCCCTTTCCTTCTTGTTGGGATTCGAGCTGAAAAAAATCTATCGGAGGAAAATTGAATGCCGACGCAAGCAAGTTTCCTGGAAACTGCTCCACTCGATTGTTGTAGTCACGTACAGCTCCGTTGTAGTAGCGTCGGGCATATTGAAGATGGTCCTCTACTTCGACAAGTTGGGTTTGGAGTTGGCGAAAGTTTTGATCAGCTTTGAGGTCTGGGTAGTTTTCTACCAAGAGAAAAAGTCGACTTAGCGATTCACTCAGTGACGATTCCGTTCGTCCTCGTTCAGGCAGCGCTCCAGCGTTGATCGCCTGCGAACGCAAACGGACAATTTCTTCTAAAGTACCCTGTTCGTGTTTGGCATAGCCTGAAACCGTTCGAACTAAATTGGGCACAAGATCATGCCGGCGTTTGAGCTGAACATCCACGCCGGAAAAAGCCTCGCGCGCACGGTTCCGCAGACGAATCAATGAATTAAAAAGTAGCGCTGACCAAAGCAGAGCAACGAACAGAATTCCCGCACCAATATAGAACCACTCCATATTTTTGTTCTCCGATGAGTCATCCCCTTAGCGAAACATAGAGTATCTCAAGCTGTGTCAAAGACCAGAATAAGCGCGAAACATTGATCTTTCCCAGATAGAAAGCGAGCATCAATTACCCTAAGATCCCCCGCCTATGCTCATTGCAGCCTTCCTCGTTAGTTACCTACTCGGTGCGATTCCGTTTGGTTGGATTCTGGCAAAGCTAGTCAAAGGCATCGACCTTCATCAATTCGGCAGCGGAAATATTGGCGCAACCAATGCGGGCCGCGCTCTGGGTCGCTGGGCAGCTTTGCTAATCTACTTGCTCGACTTTGGAAAAGGTTTTTTGCCAACCCATTTCTTTGTTTCTTGGTTCTCGCTCGACGCTTCAAACACCTGGATTCCCGTAGGCTTAGGCAGCATCGCTGTACTGGGACACTGTTTTCCGGTTTATCTCAAATTCCGCGGAGGCAAGGGAGTTGCTACAACAACAGGTGTCATGTTGAGTCTCGATCCGCTCGCAATCGCATTAAGTGGAGGCACTTGGTTTGTCACTTTGGCGCTTTTTAAATTCGTCGCTCTCGCTTCCGTTGTCATGGCCCTAGCACTTCCCTTTTTCGTTTACTGCATTGAAACGGGACAAACTTTCGAACAGCGGCTACCGACTTTGCTCTTCTCCATCACCATTGCCCTCTTTATCGTGTTCACCCACAGAACAAATCTGAGTCGCATTTTCAAAGGCGAAGAGCCGAAAATCGGCGCGAAGAAAACATGAAACAAGCTTCGACACAAATTAGTGTTTTAGGCGATGGCGGCTGGGGAACAGCGCTCGCTTTGCTGCTATATGAAAATGGGCATCGCGTGCGACTCTGGGGAGCTTTCCCTGAATATGTCGAAGAGATTCGCAAGACACGCAAGAATCGCAAATTTCTCCCCGGTGCTGAAATCCCCAAACCCATCGAACTCTGCGCGGATTTTCCAAGCGTTGTCAAAGATTGCGATCTCTTTGTTTCTGTTGTTCCGACAACGCATCTGCGTTCTGTAATGGAAAAGTTTTCTTCGCATTCCCCCGCTGACGCGACCATCGTCTCCGCAACGAAAGGGATTGAACAAAAAACTCTACTGCGACCAAGCGAAATCATTCGGTCGGTACTCGGAAAAAAAATCTCACTCGCTGTGTTGGCGGGCCCTAGTCACGCAGAAGAAGTTTCGCGAAAACTCCCTGCTTCTCTCGTTGCCGCCAGCGAGAACGCCGCACTTGCAAAACGAACACAATCTCTTTTCAACAATGACCGATTTCGAGTCTATGCCGGACAAGATCCGACAGGAGTAGAACTCGGCAGCGCATTGAAAAATATCTATGCCATCGCAGCGGGAATTTGTGATGGTCTCAAAATGGGAGACAACGCCAAGGCCGCACTCATCACCCGCGCACTCGTCGAGATGTCGCGCTATGGCAGCTCAAAAGGAGCAAAACGCGAAACTTTTTATGGATTAGCCGGAGTGGGCGACCTGCTCACGACCTGCTACTCGCAACACAGCCGTAATCGTGGCGTAGGCGAAAAAATCGCTCGCGGCCAAAAACTCCAAGAGGTGTTGAACTCAACTGAAATGGTCGCCGAAGGCGTCTCGACGACAAAGGCTCTTTGCGAATCCTCTCACAACATTGACATGCCAATCGCCGCCGAACTTTATAAAATTCTTTTCCAAGACAAAGAGCCTCGAAGCGCCTTGCAAGATTTGATGCAGCGAGCCACCAAAGAAGAAGTCTAAAAAAACTGAATAAAAATTTCCCCCCTCCGGAAATAAAGCTGGTTAACATCTCAAGCTCCATAAACACATGGTCGGTTGGTTTTTTCTCATCACCCCGATTCTGCTATTGAGTCTGGCGATTCTGGCCTTGCTCCATCGCAGACGGGAACTCACTGAAATCTCGAACCAGCTCTCCTCACTCGCCGAAGCAAAGAAACGCGGATCGCATAAGGCACGGCTCCAATATCCTCATATAGATTTACGTCAATGCGTCGGCTGCGGAACCTGCGTACAAGCCTGTCCCGAAGATGGTGTGCTAGGACTGATTCACGGCCAAGCTGCGGTGATTCACGGGAGCCGTTGTGTCGGACATGGACTCTGTGCCAAGGAATGCCCCGTCGGCGCAATTTCCCTGACTTTGGGAGATATTTCACAACGCAGGGATATTCCCGCGCTAAACGAACAATTCGAATCTCGAACGATGCCAGGCCTTTTCCTTGCAGGAGAACTCACTGGTTACGCTTTGATTCGCACAGCAATCGCTCATGGCACAGCGATTGCCGAAGAAGTCGGTTCGAGAAAAAAACAAAGCCTGTCGACGCAGTCTCCTCAAAACAACAAGCTCCTTGATCTTTGTATTATCGGAGCAGGACCCGCAGGCATTGCTTGTGCGTTAGGAGCGAAAAAACAAGGATTAAAATTTTTAGTACTTGAGCAGGAGAGCATGGGTGGAACGGTCGCCAAGTATCCACGGCGAAAACTCGTCATGACCCAACCGGTCGATCTCCCCTTACACGGGAGACTCAACAAGACGAGCTATAGCAAAGAAGAGTTGATGGAGGAGTGGGAAAAAATCGTTCGCAAATACGAATTGCCCATCAAGTCAGGCGAAGAATTCACGGGGCTAGAAAAAGCAACAGACGACTCGTTTACCATTACAACAAAACAAGGCCAATATCAGGCTCAACATGTCTGTTTAGCACTTGGCCGGCGCGGGACTCCTCTAAAATTAAATGTCCCCGGCGAAGACCTCCCCAAAGTTGCGTACAGTCTTCTCGATGCTCAATCTTATCGAAACCGCAAAATTCTAGTCGTAGGCGGAGGAGACAGCGCCATCGAAGCCGCACTAGGACTCGCCGAACAGCCCGGAAATCAAGTAACCCTTTCTTATCGTAGAGCGGCTTTCTCACGCCTCAAAGCTCGTAACGAAGCGCGAATCCATCAGGCAAGTTCTCAGGGGAAAATCCAAATTCTCTACGAAAGCGAAGTCCAGCAAATCACACCATTAAATGCCGTTTTACTGATCAAAAAGGGCAATTCTGACGAAAAGGAACTCGTGCTGCACAATGAGGAAGTGTTCATCTTCGCAGGAGGATTAGCTCCTTTCGAGCTACTCGAGCGCTGTGGAGTTTCTTTCAATCCAAAGGATCGGCCATCCACAACCACACTTGCAGAACAAGGGACCGGACTGCTGAAGTCTTTGTTTGCGGCTCTTTGCTTTGGAGTCGCTCTACTCTGTTGGGCGTTTTTCTTTCGCGACTATTATTCGTTGCCTTCCACACAACGGTTCGAATCCTCCTGGCATTCTATGCTTCGCCCATCGGGCTCTATCGGACTCCTCCTAGGAATTGCGGCTAGTGTCTTGATCGTCACCAACCTTGCCTATCTCTGGCGTCGAGCAAGCTTTGGACGATGGATTCCCGGTTCCTTGCAAGGCTGGATGAGCTCGCATGTGCTCACAGGCATTCTGGCTTTTCTGTTCATCGCGGCGCACAGCGCTTTCTTGCCTCAGAAAACCGTGGGCGGGCATGCGTTTTGGGCTTTGGGCTTTTTAGTCGTCACCGGCGCGATCGGCAGATATTTCTACTCTTTCGTCCCCCGTGCTGCAAATGGACAGGAACTTGCATTAGAAGATGTTCAAGGTCAATTGGCCAACTTGTCCGGTGAATGGGATCGACGTGGACGCGGATTTGGCGAAAAGGTACGTGAAGAAATTCATCAACTAATCGCCGCTGGTCCTTGGAAACACTCTTTTCTTCGCCGACTTCTCGCTCTAGTCCGCAGCCAAAAGGATTTGCATCGCTCACTCAAACGATTGCACCGAGAGGCATTGCAGGAAGGGCTAGCACCAGATCAGGTACAAGCTTTGATTGCTCTAGCGAAAAAAGCACATCGCACAGCATTTATGGCAGCACACTACGAAGACCTTAGAGCAATTATGGCTTCTTGGCGTTATTTCCATCGCTGGGTCGCGTTGCTCATGGTCTTGCTCGCTGGCTATCACATCTTTATCGCAATCCGATATGGGAGTTTCTTTGCATGAAGCGGTACGGGTTGTGGATTTCGCTGCTCTCTCTCGCATTAGTTCTCTGGCTCATTTATCTCGATACAGAAAATGTTTCTCCTGGAGATCTCTCGGCTTCACACGCCCGACTAGAGGAACTCTCTGGAGGAAACGGATGCGCTCAGTGCCACGGAGGAAGCTCAAAGAGCATGACGGAATCCTGTCTCGCTTGTCACCAAGACATCCACATTCAATTCAGCGAAAAACGCGGATTTCACGCACAGATCGACTCCGCGCAGGCAAACCATTGTGCCGGTTGCCACTCTGAGCATCATGGAAGTTCTTTCGCGATTGCGGGTCGACAAAGTTTTCTTGCAACCGGAATATCCAATCCAGAAAAATACGCTCATGAAGGACTAGACTTCCAACTCACAGGAAAGCACGGTTCTCTGCGCTGCGAAGACTGTCACCGTCTCGCACAAAGCCAAGTACTAGAAAAAGGCCAAAAACGCTTTCTTGGACTGAAACAAACTTGCACACAATGCCACGAAGACGTCCATCGCGGAGAATTTGGAGCGGATTGCGCTTCTTGTCACGGGCAAGAAAAACCCTTCGAACAAGTCGCGCAGTTCCAGCACAGTTCTGCATTTCCCCTGATTGGCGGACATGCAAATGTCACCTGTACTCAATGTCATGCGAAGGGAAGTAAATACGCTGTCGACTTTCTCACGGCCTGGCGGCGAAAAGAACCCAAATCTGCAATCGAGGTTCGAAGCTGTGAAGCTTGCCACGACTTTCCTCATCAAAAGGAATTTCTAAATAAAGTTTCTAAAGAGCGCGGGCTCGCGCCCAATGCTTCTTGTCAGAGTTGTCATCAGGCCGAGCACGAGAGTTTTGCCAGTGAGAAAGCGCGATTCGAAGAAAAACTGCATATCGCGACAGGATTCGCTCTATCAAAACCTCATCAGAATCTCTCTTGCGAGGATTGCCACTCTCGAGTGAACACGCCAGCTGCTTTGCAAACAGCTACGAAAAAATTTGCAGCTTTCTTTGCGAGTTACCCAGGCAGAAAGGCGCAAGACTGTGAATCCTGTCACGGAGATCCTCATCAAAAAGAATTCCAAGGAGGCCCCTTTCAGAATTTAGATTGCTTGAGTTGTCACGATGCACATCAATTCAAACCATCACACTTTCAGCTCGAACAACACGCACGCACGCGTTTTCCCCTGAGCGGCGCGCATGCGGCGGTCTCTTGTCAGTTTTGTCATAAGCAAACTCATGAATTCACGAGCAACACAGGCAAACTCCGTCCGGTGCGTAGCTTCGAAACTGGATCTTTGCTTTGCGAATCCTGTCACGAAGATGTGCATCAGGGAGCCTTTGATTCAGCTACGTCCCCAAAAACTGTCTCTGGCAAGTCAGGCTGTGCGCGCTGCCACAACGACGAGTCCTTTCATAAAATCTCTGGAATCTTCGATCACAAACTCTGGACAGGATTTGCACTCACAGGTGCCCACGTCAATACGCAGTGCTCTTCCTGCCACCCCAGCTCGAATTCTCGACAATTTGGTAAAGCCGTTGGCAAGAATTGCGAAACCTGCCACGCGGACTTCCACGAAGGAGCCTTTGATCGAACGAGCCTACCAAAGCAAGTTGATGGACAAAGTGGCTGTGCACGCTGCCACAACAGTGAGTCCTTTCGCAAACCGATTCGAGCATTCGATCATGGGAAATGGACGGGTTATGCTCTCTCGGGAGCCCATAGCACCTTACAGTGCAATGCCTGCCATATTCCCACTCCCGGATCAGATCGATTCTCCAAGGCGGCAGGTCGAAGTTGCGAATCCTGTCACACGGATCCCCATGTAGGGCAATTTCGCGAAAACGGCAAAGTGGACTGTGCGCGTTGTCATTTTGAAGCACCTAATTTTCAACGCCTTGCCTTTGATCATCAAAAACAGTCTCGTTTCCCTCTCGACAAGGATCATGTCAAGCTCAACTGCGCCGCTTGCCATCAAAACGTAGCATTGCCAGACGGCAGCTCCGCGGTTCGATACAAACCACTGGGCACGCGCTGTCAGGATTGTCACGATCCGCGAAGGGGCAAAAAATGAAACATTATTTGCTCGGCTTCGCCTCACTTGCGTTGTTTCTCATTGGCGAGAATTTTGCCCAAGAAATTTCAAACGCCGTGTCGGTGCTCATCATTGGGATCTCCGCAGACAATGTGTATCTCGACAAGGGTTCTGGCTCGGGTATTCAAATCGGCGACCAAACTCTCTTTTATCCCGCAGGAGCCAATCCTGTCCAAGCATCGATCGTTTCGGTTTCTCAGAATAATTCGAGAGCAAGACTCATCGACCCCACAGCACAAGTTTCCATCGGCGATCGCGGAGAAGTACAGATTCAATGGATAGCGCCGACAGCTCCTCCCTCGCCAAATAGCGAAATCCCTCCAGAGAAGCAAACTACAAAGCCTCCCGAGCATCCCCCTTGGACCCATCCGCCAGAGGATTGGAATCAGAACTTACCCTTGCTCGCACCTGCGTTTGGACGCGAGCCAAGCGAACGAGAACCGCGAATTTATGGAAGAATTTTTTCCACCTTCCTAAATACTTGGGATCGTGAAAATACAAGCCAAAGATATTCGATAGGAAGAGTGGGCAGTGAATTCTGGGCGGAAAATCTTTTTGGTACGGGAGGGAAATTCCATTTTCGCGGAGAATATAGCCGCCGCGAGAGTGATCTTTCGGGCGCCAACGATGAAATCGATCGGGAACTGCGTTTCCAGCGCGCTTCCTATTATTGGGGAGAATCAAAAGAGAGTCCTGTTCGATATGAAGTAGGTCGCTTCTTACAAAACGAATTTCCTGAGCTTGGGGTTTTAGATGGTGCGGAAATCCGCTTTCGCACGACAGGAGGAGATCGATTTGGTTTTAGTGTCGGCGCAATGCCAGAGTCCTTTCCAGAGATGAAAACCGGCGATGATTTGCAGCTCGCCGCTTATTATCGTTTCGTATTAGGAGAACGTGAAAATTTTTCACTTGGACTCGCCGCTCAAAAAACCTGGCATCGAGGCGATTCGGATCGGGATCTGTTGCTAGGAGAAATTGATCTGCGTTCGGATTCCGGCTTTTTCTTTCACAATACGAGTTGGGTCGACTACTACACAGACGCTGACGACATCAAAAACTCCGGTACGGAACTAACCGAAACTCATGCCCAAGTTGGCTATCGTTTGAACCCGCAACATGGATTCTCTTTGCACTATGATCAAATCCGCTGGCCGGAATTGTTGCGCAATGAATTCGGCGCCTTGCTTGCCAACCAAGTAGCCAACGATCGAGTGAAGCGCTATGGAGCATCGACCTGGCATGAGTTTTGGAAAGTGTTGCGCGTAGATGCGAGAGCCGATGCGTGGCGCGACCAAGACGATCGAGGCAATAACGCCGACCTGAGACTAGGTCTACGAAACGTACTGTTTGCAAATGGCGAACTTTCTGTGGGGTTTTTTAGTGTGGACGGATCGTTTACCGATGGCCAGGGACTGCGCGCCGGACTCAATAAGTTCTTTCCGTTTGGCTTCTTGAACCTGAGCTACGAAATTGCGCAGTACGAATTCATTGGAGACTCCGATCAAGACCGCCAAAAAACACTGCACGGGAGCCTAGATTTAAATTTGCCTCGGGGCTGGAATGCATCTCTATTTTCGGATTATCGATTTGGCGATAATCAAGACTCGATTAGCGCCGGGCTTTATCTCCAGAAAAATTTCTGATGAAGAGAAATAAAAAAACTGCGCGCGAATGGATGAAGCAGCTTTGCTTGCCGCTCGCTCTCTGCTCGGGGCTGCTTACCTGCCTTTCCACTCCAAAACGTGAAAAAGTACAGCATGCTTGGGATGGCGCTCGCGGCCCAGTGGTACCTCATGACTCATTTCCTTCGGATTGCTCCCTCTGCCACGTTGGAGAAGCTTGGCACAAGATCAAAGACAGTTTTCAATTTGATCACGAGAAAGAAACCGGAGTTGCCTTGCGCGGTGCTCACCAAGAAGCGCAATGTCTGCGATGTCATAACGATCGAGGTCCTGTTGGGATTTTTTCACAAAAAGGCTGTATGGGTTGCCATGAAGACTTTCATCAAGGGAAGCTAGGTTCCCAATGCACGGATTGCCATGGCGAACAGAACTGGAATCCCATCGGCCAAATCGCTAAACACAATCTCACCCGCTTTCCTTTAACTGGATCGCATGCGGCCGTTGCCTGTTTTCGCTGTCATCCGGGTTCTGAAGTTGGCAATTTTTCACGCACGGATACGAGTTGTGAAACTTGCCACCAAGCCGACTTAGCCAGTGCAACGAGCCCGGATCACTCTGCACTGGGCTGGACGACAAACTGCCAAGACTGCCACAAGCCAACAACCTGGAGAGGACAGGGATTTTTGCATTCTCAATTTCCATTGACCGGGGCCCATTCCACTACGGCATGTACCAGTTGTCATACCAGCGGCGTTTTCGCGGGACTCTCCCATGATTGCTATTCCTGTCATGCAAGCGATTACGCAGGAACTACGGACCCAGACCACACGGCAATTGGAATTTCTACAACTTGTCAAAACTGCCACAATACCAGTACCTGGTCTGGAGCTAATTTTTCTCACGCCGGCATTAGCTCTGGTTGCTATAGCTGCCATGCTAGTGAATACAACACGACAACGAGTCCCAATCACAATTCAGCGGGTTATCCCACGAGCTGCGAAATTTGCCACAACACCAACTCTTGGTCTGGAGCAGTATTCACTCATACCTTCCGTATCACGAGCGGACCGCATAGCGCTTTTAGCTGCCAGGAATGCCATCAAGTGCCAAGCGATTATGGCGTCATATCCTGCACTCACTGTCATGAGCACCGGCAAAGTGAGGCCAATAGCGAACATCAAGATGTAAATGGGTATGTGTGGGAGAACTCCGCATGCATTAGTTGTCATCCCACAGGTAATAATTGAGAAAAAAAACGGGCACCAAATTGGCGCCCGTTTTGAAATTGCTCCGTCTTGATTACTTCACTCGCGTGTAAGTAATCTCCATGTGCTTAAACAACTTCCCATCTCGATGGGGCATATACATGGTGAAGACATGTTTGTCATTGTCGATGACTTTGAACTCCATCTTGACCTTGCCATCTTTCCATTCCATGAAAGGATTGGGGAAAGTTCCTTCCAAGTTAATGGTCTTGCCATCCGTCGTCGAACTTCCCGTGCTCCACAGCCCGACTGTTGACATATTGTCCAACCAATAATGATGGTAGACCTTCTTGAAATTGTCATAGCCCATAATGCCACGACCCTCGAAGGTTTGGCCTTCCCACTCTCCGGTATGTTTTTCTTCTACGTAACGTCCGCCGAGAATCCACGTTCTCTCAGAAGTCGCAGAAGAAGTCATTTCTGGACCACTGGGATCCATCCAGAATTTATTGCTGAGATTCCACTTACCAATCAAGGGTTTGAGATAGTCGTGATTCACACCTGGGGTGCCGTATTTCATGCACTCTTCCATCATCTTGGTCATGAAATCATCGCTCTTCGCCGAGGCGTTTTCCGCATTCTGCGAAAGAAGAGTTCCACCAAAAAGACCCGCAGCAAACAACACCGCAGCGCCAGAAATCAAAACGAATTTAGACTTCATTTTTTCTCCTTAAACTTATGAACTAGCAAAACAGAACTTCCCTAACTCTGCAAAAACGAACGCAACATCCAAGCCATTTTCTCGTGCTGTTCCATGAGCCCTGTCAAGAAATCGCTCGTGCCTGCATCGCCATGCTTTTCTGCACAAGCCTGCAAATCCACCCGCAACGTACGAATGATCGATTCGTGATCTGCAAGCAAACTTTGAATCATCTCTTGCGCAGAAGGATATTGGCCTGGGAATTCCTTGAGCCGTGTTGTTTTGGAGAACTCTCCCAAAGTCGCTACGGCCCAAGCTCCTAAACTACGAGCACGCTCGGCTACGTCATCAACGACAGTATTGAGTTCTTCATACTGAGCCTCAAAAAACTTGTGCAAATCATTGAACTGTGGCCCAGTCACATTCCAGTGACAGTTTCGAGTCTTGGTGTAGAGCAGATACTCATCTGCTAAGAGTCGATTGAGAATGGCAGCCACCGCTTGGCGATTGCTGTCGCTGATTTCAATATTCGGCTTCAATCACACTCCTATTTCGTAGAAACCGACATATGCGCATCGAGAGCTTTGCGGATTCGTGCTTCGGTTTCTCGCAAATGAGGCCCACTGTAACCTTCGAGTCCTAGCATCGTGCTCTGTTTGCTAATCGTTGCCACAATGCGATTGAGACTTGCCCATGCTTGAGTGCGAGCATCTTCCGGCAACACCTCTGCACCTTCATGCAAAATCCCAATCAAGGCTTGCACGTGTTCGCGCTGCAAAGCTCGACGGAAGCTGGAATCTTCTTGGTTAGTGGCTTTGCGATTCGCAGACGCTTCCACAGCAACTGGCGTACGCAGATCGCCCCAGATTGATTTCTCAACCTTTTGGAAAATTTCCGGCATCGTGAAGGCTTCTTCGCCCGTAGCAAACTTCATCTCGGAATCAACCACTCGTCGCAACACCATCGGTTGGAAAAGCCATCCCAAAATCGACTTCTGAATTCCCAACACTCGATCGTGTAGAGGGAAATCGATTTCCGTAGTCCAGCCACCCATTCCCCAATGCATCCAACGTTCTGGAGCAAGTTGGCGAAGTAATTCGGGAGAGAATTGAAAGGCTTCGTTTGAAAACACATAGCGAGTGAGGAAATCCAAAGCTTCGCGCTGTTTTGCAGCGGCAACCGGAGTAAACGGCGCCTTCGCTCCAGCATCGCCTTTGTGATTGCGCTCCATATAAATACCGCCGATGTATTTGCAGGCCATCATGCAGTCGCGAGCATACATTCCCAGCAAACCAGAGAGAGTATGGCGAACCGTAGTAAATGCCTCGCCTTCCTTCACGACCATCGGAGCAAATTTCTGCATCTGCTCTTCAATCAACTTCATTTGTTGCTTGCTGAAAGTCAGAGGCTCCGCGCCCAAATCCCAATGCATGGTTCGAGGATCAATTCCGATTGGGGAAATTCCAAAGGCATCTTCATCCGTGCCATAGAGCAGATGGGGCTCTGCGGAACGTGAGGCGATTTTCTGCAACTCAGGCAATTCTTCTTCAGAGGTCTTCGCATTAGAAATCGGAGTGTACGCGTACTGAATTGCCCAAACGTCGTAAGGTCCGACTGTCGTCGGGAAATATTCGCCCTGTTCAATTCCTGCCGGTGCGACATTGATTCCGTTGTAGTCCATCACCGAACCCACGAGTCCAATGGATTGAGTAAGTTGTTTGTCGTGAAGTTTTTCTACGGGGTGAATTGCACTCGACTTGAAATTGTGTCGCAGACCGAGCACGTGTCCAACCTCATGTGCAACGAGATCGACAATATACCCATGCACGAAAGACTCCGGCACCGGGTCTCCCGCCTTCATATCTCCGCGAACGAGCATGGCCAGCAAAGCAAAGTTCGCTTCGCTTGCCTTTCCTTCCGCCATGGAGCAAGCAAACTCACCATTTTTATCCGGCAAAACTTGGAAAGAAGTCGTGCTGACTGGCTGTACATAACGATCGAAATAGCGACGGATGTTGCGAATTGACTCGCCTTCGATGAGCACATCGGCGTCCACGATCTCGCCCGTCAACGGATTCACTCGGGCTGGCCCAATTCCTGCAAAAGAACCGGAGGAAGAATTGATCCAACGCACGACGTTGTATCGTAAATCGGCTGGATGCCAGTCTGCATCATCGGGCATCACAACGGCCTGCACCGCGTCTTTGAAACCGGCCGCTTCAAAGGCCTTATTCCAAAGCAGAATTCCCTCTTTCACAGCATCGCGATGTTCATAGGGAGTGGTGTTTTCGATGTAGAAGGTGATTGGCTTTTTCACCGGAGAAACCGCCAAAGTCGGATCCGCCTTCTCTAAGTTCCAGCGAATGATATAGCGATCGAAGCTTCGATCCGCTTCTCGTTTGGAATCGAAACTCTTGCGCGCAACGAGGAAATGTCCAACACGATCATCCGCGATGCGGGGGCGAAACGTGGAATCCGCGGCCAACTCGGCAAAGCTGTAATGAAGTCCCAAACGAACATAGCGGCTATCGGGGATCGTGTCCGCGTTTCCATAGCGGCGTGATTCGAAGGCATAGCTCAATTCCATTTCGAGATTCTTGGGAAAATTGCGGATCTCGGCGATGTAGGACATGTCTTTTTTCAAGCCGTAGTCTGTACCTAGAGAGCCCTTGAGCCATTCACCCAAACCAGGGAAATCCGAGAGAAAGAGAGGCTGCGCATCGATGAGCATCGCCTTACTCTCGGTATCGGTTGCTTCAATTTTGAAAGAGGCAAACGGCGAATCGCTGAAAGCATATTTCATCGAGCGGGCAGCGGGCGTGTCTTTGGGAGCCGTCACGGAAGTGTTGATCTGAGTCCAAAAAATCTTCTCATCGCGTTTTTCCATGCGCAGCACATAGCTGTCGCCTGGCAAACCGCCTATGAGGCCGCGCTCACCAACTCCTTGAGTCAAAGACTGCAGCACCAAATAGTTCTTTTCTAATTGGTCGGGGAGGATGGAGAAGTAGAGCTTGTCTTTATCCTTATATATGGTGAAGAGTCCGGAGATCTTTTCCTTGTCCTTGATCACTTCCTCGTAGCTCTTTTCGCCTTCTTTTTTCTTCTCAGGAGCCTTCTTGTCCTCAGGCTTTGGAGCAGGCGCTGCTGCACTCGTCGTTTCTTGAGGCTTTGCAGGAGTTGCCGTATTCGTTGTTGCGGCAGGAGGAGTTGCTGTCGTCGCCGTTGCTGTTGCGGCGGCCTTCTCCTCTTTCTTTTCAGTCGTCTTGTTTTCGGTTGTCGCTTTGTTCACCGACTCAGAATTCTTCTTTTCTTCGCCGCGCCAATGCATTTGCAAGGTGCAAGCGGTATTGGTTACGAGGAAAAGGGAACCGGTCACGATTAGAAGGCTTTTTGGACTTTTCATAGGCGAAGTATTTTAGTGTGGAGTTAAGAAATTGCTATGGCTGAAAAGATGAGGGGG
>CAZMYG010000041.1:0-18496 GCA_964570465.1 uncultured Planctomycetales bacterium | reverse complement strand
GATTTGATGACGGCTTGGCTCGGGCCTAAGTTTCTTCAACAAAAACCGAAGTCAGCAATTGTCTACGACCTGCGTTCTTCCTGGGTTGTGCCCGAAGAAATTGCAAAAGCCGGTGGTCGTCCATTGCGCGAAAGAGTGGGTCACTCCTTTATTAAGGAAACCATGCGCCGCGAAAACGCGATTTTCGGCGGCGAACTCTCCGGGCATTTCTATTTCGAGAAGAATTTTTTCTGTGACTCGGGTGAGGCAGCCATGATGGCTGTGCTGAATCAACTTTCTGCTTCCAAAGAACCACTCTCTAAGGCTTTTGCGCCGTTACGTCGCTATCACGCGACAGGGGAAATCAATTTCCAAGTCGAAGACAAAGCCGGCGCAATTCGGACATTAAAAGATCGCTTCGCTAGCGGACGACAAGACGAACTTGATGGGATTACCGTTGCCTTCGGGAATCCTGGCGACAAGGAATGGTGGTGGTTCAACGTACGCGCTTCAAATACAGAGCCGCTGTTGCGACTCAATCTCGAGGCCTCAGCAAAAAACCTAATGACCGAGAAAAAACAGCTTCTCATTTCCATTTTGGGCACTCCTTCGGCACACTGATCGCATGATATTGATACTTTCTGCGGTCGCGTTTCTCTTGGCTGTAGGTCTAAAACTTTTTCATGCGCCCGATCTTTGGGTTTTCATTGTTTCGGCCCTAGGAATCATTCCTCTTGCTGGAGTCATGGGCAAAGCGACGGAAGTGCTTGCGCATCGGCTGGGACCAGGACTTGGAGCGCTACTGAACGCCAGTTTAGGGAATGCCGCAGAAATGATTCTCGCTTTAGTTGCGCTATTTGCCGGTCAAATCGATGTCGTCAAGGCATCTCTCACCGGCGCAATCATTGGGAATCTGCTTTTCATTCTCGGGCTCGCCATGATTTTTGGCGGCGCGAAGCGGCAGTTCCAAAAGTTCAACGCGACGGCGGCAGGTTTGGCGGCGACTTCGCTCTTACTCGCGACGATCGGATTGTTCTTTCCCACGATGGTCTACTATCTCAAGCCAAATGACGTGGAGATGCCGGCGTTGCTGCTCTATCTTTCCGAAGAGATCTCAATCGTCCTCATCATCACCTATATATTGGGGCTCGTCTTTGCGCTGAAAACCCATCGCCATCTCTATGATGTGGAAGAAGGGGATGAGCATGATTTGCCGCCCTGGTCCTTTAAGAAATCGATGATTCTTCTGATTGCCGCCGCTGCCGCCGTTTCCCTCATGGCAGAATTCCTCGTGCATTCACTCGAGGTTGCTTCGAAGTCGTTGGGTTTAACCGGTGCCTTTGTCGGCGTGGTGATTGTCGCGATTGTCGGCAACGCCGCAGAACATGCCACAGCGGTTGTCGCCGCCTATCGGGGCAAAATGAATCTCGCATTCACGATTGCGGTAGAGTCGAGCCGGCAAGTTGCTCTTTTGATTGCTCCGTTGTTAGTCTTGATTGGAGCCGTGTTCGGAAAACCTATGGATCTCCATTTCACAGCGCTTGAAGTTGCTGCCGTGGGAATGTCGGTGCTCGCGGTGAATTTCATTGCGCACGATGGGGAAACGAATTGGTTCGAAGGAGCGCAGTTGCTAGCGATTTATACGATACTGGCAGGAGCCTTTTACTTCGCGGGGTAAAACATGAGTGAGAACCAGATCGGCACTGACGATTCGGCAACAAAACAAGAATGTCCGAGTGATGAGCAAATCGGTAGGCTCTTGGGCGGCAAACTTCCGGCTGAAGAACAAAAAGTTTTGATCAATCATGTCATGGCTTGTAAGGACTGCTGTCAGTGGATTGCGGGGATGCAATTGCCGGGAACGGAGAAAAAGGGGTTTGCTTCGAGAAATTCTTCTCTCTGGGTGCTTTTAGGGATCGCAGTTTTAGGACTGATCGCCATCATGGTCCTGACTTTCTCTCTCCCTCGCCTGAAAGATGCCGCTCAAGTGGCGGGGAATGCCATGCCGGCCAACGCCAACAATTTGAGAGCGTTGCGAGGAATGGCCGCACTGATCCCTTATCGCGAGCCTGCTCCTGGGCATGTTTTTCCTATTTATAAAGTAGGCGAAAAAGTCTCTGTTGAAGTGGATCTCGACAAACCATCTCAAGTCGGCCTTTTCTTTGTAAGTCCCAAAGGTGTGGTTCAACAATTATTCCCCAATGGAAACAACGCTGAAGCAACAAATACACCTCTTCCAGTTGGCAGAAACGTTCTCCCTGGAAAAGTTGAAGCTTTGACTCTCCCTGGAGAAACGGGCGCTGCTTATTTCTTTACGGTGACAAGTTCGGCATCGCCCATGCCGGATATGGAATTTAGTCGGGTGACTCATTCTGTCGAGAGTGCCGCTTTTTCAAAAAATGGGGCTGAGCTTTATGCGGCGATTGATAAAGCTCTTTCTCAATCCGGCTGGAAATACCAAATCTTATCCCTGGAGATCGCTCGTTGACTCCAGATGCGGAGCTTATGAACGCGGAATACCTACTCAATTTATTTTTAGGGTTAAGTGTTATCTCGCTGATTGCCGTTTGGATAACAGGGCTTCGTGCGAAGCGGCGCTTACATCTATTTTGCGTGATTGCGATGGCAGTTTTTTTACTCGCTACCATCTACTTTGCTTGGCGCGTTGGCAAGTTATTGAACTTTCCCCCGGACCGTTATGCGATTCACATGCCTCTAGCGCGAATCGCTTTTTACATGCTGTTAGCCCCAGTTGTGACGGGAAGTTTGCATTGGTTTGGAAAAATCAGCCGCAAAGCCCATCTCTTTGCGGCGATTCTTTTTACTGTTATGACCTTAGCAGCATTCGTTACTGGAGCCTGGATGATGATGGGTGCGGCTCCGAAATAGGTCCAGTTATAGATCCGGGTTGATGCTACCTTTTTGGGGCTTGATCGATTCAGACCCAAAGTGGATGAAAGCAATGCGTGCCCCCCAACTGCCATCTTTGTGCTTCATGTAGCCTAGCAACTCAAACAACATGAATCCGCTCCAGTCTCCTTGTCGGAAACGTATGCCGTTAACGTGGACAATGGAAGTACCTTCGGCTCCTTTATGAAACAAGAACGGGAGGCTGATTCCAAAAGTCATGTTGCGCTCACCCGCGTCTGTTTTCTTGACCGACACGGATTTGCTCGCGACTTCGATTTTAATTTCACTTCCTGCTTTAGCTTCTAGAACAGCTTGGGCAAATTCCGAAGGATTCGCGACGGCTTTCCCGTTGACAGATTTCACCATTTCGTCCGCACGCACGCCTTTTTGAAAGGCTTCTGAGCCTTCATCGACTTTGGCGACGACGAGTCCAGTGCCTGGCACCAGCTTTGTTTTGATTCCTGTAATCGTTGCAGCTTTGTGTGTGCTGCTACAAGAAAATGCAATCAATGCGACAAACAACAATAAAGAAATCGAAAATCTCGACATGCTTTCCTCCTAAAAAACCATTGAAGCCTGAACCCTGACAGCCCGCGAAGCAGGCTTTATACCGATTTCCTAACCGGTATCAATTTTTTTTGAGCCCCCGTAGAATGTTGCCTCAATTTTTTCCCGCAATCATTGAGAGAGAATAAATATGAGCATTGTCATTTCCGAAGAAGCAAAACGTTGGCAGCTTGTAGCCCGCGAAATCGCAGAGCGATATGTTCGCCCGAACGCAGCGATCCACGATCGCGAGCATTCCTATAATTTTGAGGCAATGAAAGCCTGTGGAGAGGCCGGTTTATTAGGAACTTGGATTCCTAAGGAATATGGCGGGCATGGCGCTGGGGTACTCACTCTTTGCTTGGTCGTTGAGGAACTTGCCAAAGCCGATTCTGGATTTGGCGTCGCCTTCGCCGTGAATGCTCTGGGATCTTTTCCGATTTTGGTGGGTGGAACAGAAGAACAGAAAAAGAAATATCTTTCCCGAATTGCCAAAGGCGAAGCGTTGATTTCCTTCTGTTTGTCGGAAAAAGGTGCGGGCTCCGATGCGGGCGGGCTCAAGGTGCGCGCGGTTGAGAAAAACGGCGGCTACACGATTTCTGGCGAGAAAAAATGGAATACCGGCGGACCGGTTTCCGATCTCTATGTAGTTTTTGCAGTGACCGATCCTGAATCTAAATCGCGACGAATCTCCGCTTTTATTGTGGAGAAGGGGATGAAAGGTTTAGAAATCGGCAAGGTCGAGCCAGCGATGGGTATTCGAACCATTCCAGTCAGCGAAACCCATTTCAAAGGTGTGCAAGTTGGCACAGAGCATTTGCTCGGCGGCCGTCCTGGTATGGGTTTTTCACATGCCATGATGACTTTAGATCTCGCGCGCCCGGGAGTTGCGGCGCAAGCGGTTGGAGCAGCGCAGGGTTCTCTCGATTACGCCGTTGCTTATTCGAATCGACGTCAACAATTTGGTCAGCCCATTTCTTCTTTCCAAATGGTGCAACAAATGTTGGCCGACATGGCGATGCAAGTCGAAGCAGCTCGTTGGCTTGTCTATCGTGCGGCAAGTGCAGCAGATAATAAGGAAGCGAATGTTTCCAAGATTGCTGCGATGGCGAAATGCTACGCCACCGATACTGCGATGAAGGTAGCGACCGATGCCGTACAAGTGTTTGGCGGCTATGGATTCATGGAAGATTATCCCGTTGCACGTTTTTTCCGAGACGCGAAGATTCTTCAAATCTATGAAGGCACCAATCAAATCCAACGCATGGTGATTGCGCGACACTTGATTAAGGAAGCGCACAATCTCACGCATCTGGATAAATACATCCCCACAGAAACCCAGGCTGAGTATTCATAGTAAATCTCGTGAGTTGGTACGAAGAGGCATTTCGTCACGACTATTTGCTGGTCTATCCGCATCGGGATGAGGCCGCTGCAAGGGCAGAAGTAGAGTTTGCTCTGCGCGTTTGTGGCCTACGTCCGCCCGCTCCGATTCTCGATCTATGCTGTGGTTTTGGCCGGCATTCGAAGATTTTTTTCGAGAAGGGTTTTCACACCGTCGGTTGTGATTTATCTGCGGATCTGTTGGCGCATTTTGCAAAACGTGTCGATGGGTTGCCGGATAAACCCATGATGGTTCGCAGCGATTCGCGGCAGTTGCCTTTCTTGGAAGAAAAATTCAAAGCGGTGTTTAGTTTTTTCCAGTCCTTTGGCTATTTCGAAAGTCCAGCGGAGGATAGGCATGTCGTCGAAGAGGCTTCGCGAGTGCTGCTCCCTGGAGGATATTTCCTACTCGACTTGATGAATCCCAATTATGCGTTGGCTCATTTGGAACCGACCAGCGTGCAGGCGGCAGGCGGAATGAAGATGGTGCAGCGTCGCCGCTACGATCCTATGCGGCACAAAATCGTCAAGACCATCACTCTTTCTATGGGAGAAGGGACTGAGCGTTCTTGGCGCGAAGAAGTCCGTCTCTACTCCAAAGAAACAATCACCGAGTTTTTTCAGCACGCGCGCCTCACACCGGTCGACTGGTTCGGGGACTTTATGGGCAAACCCTACACCGAAGAATCTCCGCGTTTGATCGCTTTGGCACAGAGAAAAACTTTCTAGTCTCGACGGAAAAGTTTTCTGGTTTTATCTGCCGTCTTTGCAAAGCGAAGACATAAGTTCTTATTAATTCAACGCTTCGAAGTTGGCAATCCAGTTGCTTCACATCCGGCGTATGAGCTCAGCAATCTTTTACGCTGCGACTGCGATGGATACGCAGATGAAGGCCCAGGAAACAATCGCTTTCAACTTAGCGAATGTCACGACAGCGGGCTTCAAGCGACGCATACCAGGAATTGAAGGTCAGGGAAGCTCCTTCCAGACTTTGCTGGATCAATCTGTACAAAAGGGCAGCTTTCCACACTTAGAAAACAATATCGATTTTTCACAAGGCGATTTGCGCCCGACCGATAACCCTCTCGATCTTGCCTTGCAAGGAAGTGGTTTTTTCAAAATCAATACACAAGAAGGCGCTCGCTTCACTCGAAAAGGAAACTTTGCCGTCGATGCAGGTGGCGTTTTGGTCACCCAAGAAGGTGATCCTGTTGCCATGGCCGAATCTGGCGGAAGCATTACTCAAAGCGGCGGCGCTATTAAAGTGAACGACAGCGGCGAAGTCATGCAAGGTTCGAATAAAGTCGGACGCGTCGCGCTCGTCGATTTCGAAGATCTCAAAAAACTCATTCCAGAGAACGGCGGATTGTTCCGTGCACCGGAAGATCTCGCGGAAACCCAAGCCACGGCAAAAGTTCATTCGCGAAAACTAGAGACCGCCAACGTGAACCCGATCGAAGAAATGATTTCGATGATTGTGGTTTCCAG
This sequence comes from uncultured Planctomycetales bacterium, assembly GCA_964570465.1. Lineage (GTDB taxonomy): Bacteria > Planctomycetota > UBA1135 > UBA1135 > CAZMYG01 > CAZMYG01. The sequence continues at coordinate 12,190 of CAZMYG010000041.1, read as the reverse complement.
AAATTTCGATTCCACACAACGGCTGATGCGCGGAATCGATGATGTGACTCGAAGAAGCTTAGAAAGGTAAGGAGGCGAACCCCATGATTAAAGCGTTGTACACGGCAGGAACAGGGATGAAGGCTCAGCAGACGGCAGTCGATGTCGCTGCGAACAATTTGGCTAACGTCAATACTCCTGGTTTCAAGCGAAGCCAGGTCAATTTTAAGGATCTTCTTTATATCGCGCTGGAACAACCAGGTGCGACGACCACGACTTCGACCAATGCTCCTTCGGGAAGCATGGTTGGAACGGGTACGGAGGTGGATTCGATTCCTAAGGTTTTCACCCAAGGTGTTATCGAACCTACGAATCGCGATCTCGACCTCGCCATTCAAGGTACGGGCTTTTTTCAAGTTCGACTCGCCAGTGGTGAAGTCGGTTACACCCGAAGCGGTGCTTTCCAGGTCGATTCCACAGGAAATGTGACCACGGGAGATGGATTCAAGATTGAACCCGCTCTTGTCATTCCCTCGAACGCGGCTTCTGTGGTCGTGGGACAGGACGGAACGGTAAGCGCCATTCTCGCGAACGGAACGAGCTCCAATATCGGACAAATCCAGCTCGCGAAATTTTTGAACCCGGCAGGTTTGAAGGCGGAAGGAAGCAATGTGTTGACGAGAACCGCAGCTTCCGGAACTGCAGTCACAACGAATCCAGGAGTGGATGGAACCGGAGTGATCCAGCAAAAATTCCTCGAACGATCCAATGTGGAAGTGGTGAACGAAATGGTCGGATTGATTGTTGCGCAGAGAGCTTACGAGTTCTCTTCGAAGGCCATTCGATCCACCGACGACATGCTCCAAACGGCGAACAACATCGTTAGGTAAATAGCATGCAAATTGTTCTTCTTAACATTCTGGCGATCGCAGGGTTGGGCGCTGACGCCCTCCCTGCGAAAGCTCAGATTCGCTTCGCGGAATCCGCAAGGGTTTGCGCGGCGCGATTCACTTTGGGAGAGATTGCGTCGGTGGAAGCGGCTGATAACGCCAGTATCGAGAAAATTCAAAAACTGGAAATCGGCTATTCCCCAGCTCCTGGTTACGAAAGAAAACTTTTGCGTGAGACCATTCGCGAGATGCTGATCGCTAATGGAATGGATCGCGAGAGTTTTATTTTGAGCGGCCCTCCCTCCATTGTCATTACGACCAAGTCGTTGAGCTTGAGCCCAGTGGAATTGCTGAAGAAAGCGGAAGAGTTTCTCAAATCGCAGTTGAATGATCGCGGAGTCAAAGACTTTCAACTTTTTGTCAACGGCACTCCTCTTTCGGTTCAAGTTCCTGCAGGACGAAACGGAGTTCGTGTCGAAGCCGCTTGGAGAGGCGAGTCCAAACTTCGCGGTCAAGTAGGAGTAGATTTGCGAGTATTTGTGGACGCAGATGTGCACAGCGTTGTGCCTCTCGTCTATCAAATCAAAAGCTTCGCTCCAGCTCTCGTCGCTTCTCGAAATATTGCTCCTGGCGAAGTGATTGGCGCACAAAACGCAGCGTTGCAAAAAGTCGAATGGCCCGATGGTCTTCAGAATCCTTTGATTCTTTTGCAACAAGCTGAAGGCAAGGCCAGCACTCGCACGATTCGCGCTGGCGAACTTGTTTACGAAAACGATTTACGTCTCGTGCCTCTCGTACTGAAGGATCAAGCGGTGTTGGTCAGCAGTCGAGTCGGTGCCTTGACTGTGAGTATGCGTGGAGTTGCGCAAAGCGACGGTTTTATGGGTTCGACCATTACGGTTCTCAATCCCCAAGGCCAAGGTCCTGTTTTAGGCAGAGTGATTGGTCTCGGGCAAGTGGAAGTGACATTAGGAGTGAAGGAGTAGAAATGAGAAACAACGGTTTAGTTTTGTGGTTAGTCGCCTCTGGAATGCTCTCGCTCGGCGGAGAGCTCCAAGCACAATCGATTTGGAAATCAGGCGCTCGGGCTGGATATCTTTTCACGGATCGCACTGCGCGACGAATCGGAGATTCGTTGACGGTTGTGATTTCTGAAAGTCAGTCCGTGCAAGATCAAAACAATGCCAAGATCGAGCGCACATCGAGTTTTTCGACTGGGCAAACGGCCTTTCGCTTCGCAAAGCATTCTCCAATTTTCGATCCGGAATTCGGTTGGGATAGCTCCAAGAAACTCGACGCGAAAGCAGACGCGCAAAGAAGCGGAACTTTCACGACGACGATTACCGCCACGGTGATCGATGTGTTGCCCAACGGAAATTTGATTGTCAGTGGTCGACGTCGACTCTTTGTGAATCAGGAAGAGAAGATGATTGAGATCACGGGTGTTGTGCGTCCCTACGATGTGAGTTTCTCAAACACCGTTCTCTCGAGCCAAATCGCGGATGCTCGAATCACTTTTGTAGGAGAGGGACCTTTGACCGAAGCAAGCAAGAAGGGCTGGCTCGCTCGAGGGATTGAAAAGGGTTTGAACTTTCTCTGGCCGTTCTAAGGAATTGACATGAAAAACAAAAAGAATATCTGCGCCATGCTGCTCTTCGGAGCGATCAGCTTCGAAGATTCAGCTCCATCAGAGATCAAAGTTCGAATTGGAGATCTCGTCGATATCCGTGGAGTTCGAAACAACCAGTTGAACGGTTTGGGTCTTGTGGTTGGTCTGAGTGGAACGGGTGATCAACAAGCCGCCACAAAGCAAATCATTGCGAACTACTTGAGAGTTCACAATCTCAATGTCTCGGTCTCCGATGTGAACGTTGGCAACGTGGCGATGGTTTCCGTCACGGCTATTCTCGAACCATTTAAATCCAACGGCGCACGAATCGATGTCACGGTTTCTGCCATGGAAGCGAAAAGCCTCTCCGGCGGAACCTTGCTGATGACTCCTTTGATCGGTGCTGACGGCGAAGTCTACGCTCTTGCCCAAGGTGCGCTGTCTTTGGGAGGCGGTTATGAAGGAAAAGGTGCAGCTGCCTCTGCAAGCAAAGGTCATCTCACGGTCGCTACCATTCCCAACGGCGCAATTGTTGAAAAGGAAGTTCCCATGCAAATGGTGAACGAAGGGGGAATTCTCAAATTAGATCTGCGCAATTTGGACTTGGGTTTTCACACGGCTAGAAGAATTGGCGAAGCGATTCATCGAATATTCCCCAATACAGCGAGCGTGAAAGATGCTGGCCAAGTGTGGATACAGGTTCCTGCCGATCTCCGAGAAGGAAGCGACTTGGTCTCTTTCATCTCGACCATTCATGAATTGGAAGTCGTTCCCGATAGCCAAGCAATTGTAGTCATCAACGAAAGAACGGGAACCTTGGTTTCTGGTGAGCATGTCCGCATTCGCGCTGCAGGAATCGCACATGGACCCTTGACCATCACGATTGCGGAGACTCCGCAAGTTTCTCAACCGAATCCTCTTGGTGACGGCACAACGACAACTGTTCCTAGAACTGAAGTTGTCGTCGACGAGAAAAAATACAAGGCCGAGGCCTTTCCGGGTGCTGTGAGTGTTTCGCAGCTTGTGAATGCTCTTAACGCTTTGCAGGTGACTCCGCGAGACGTGATTGCGATTTTGCAGGCGCTCAAGAAAGCGGGCGCTTTGCACGCGCATCTCGAGATTATGTAGGAAGAAAAATGACAAGCGAAATCCAAAGATTGCAGGGAAGTCCGATTGGAGCGGGCGCGGATTTGTTAAATATCCGCCGCGACGCTCAGGGCAATGCCTCTGCTAAGGAAATCGCAGGCGCTTTTGAACAGATCTTCTTGCAGCAATTGCTCCGGGAGATGAGCAATTCTCTTGAAGGAGGTTTCTTTGGAGAAGAGCAAGGGACTCACGTGTATCAGGGTCTCTTTGAAAATTTGATGGCACGCAAGATGGCGGAGGGTGGTGGGCTGGGCCTGGCTCCAGTGGTGGAGCGAGGCATTGAGCGGCAACTACAGCTCGCCAAAACCCAAGTCGTTTCGATGGAGAAGACGCCATGAATGAAATCGTAGAAAAATTGACTGTGAATTTGCGATCTGAATTGAGCAGACAAGATGAGATTCTCGATGCGCTCGAGGATGAGAAAAAAGCCATCGTTGCTCATAGCCAGAATGAGCTTGATCAATGCCTTTCGAGGTTGATCGCTCTTGCAGAGCGAGGAGCTGCTCTTGAAGAAGAGCGAGATTTCTTGATCCGTAAACTTGCTCCTTCATTAGGTTCAGATCCTCAGTCTTTAAAAATGCGCGACATTGTCCGTCATCTGGGTGCGAATCATCCGGAACTTTCCGATCTGCATATCAAGCTGCGAGCAGCGACTCAAAAAGTGACTCAATTCAATCGCAATTTGAGCCAGCTCGTGAAGCACTATCGCGATGTTTACAGCAATGCGCTCCATATGGTCTTCGATGCCGCTGGAGTGAAATCCATCGCAGGTCAAACACAAACAGTTGCTTCAGGATCCATGTTGAATGCGGAGGGTTAAAGGATGTCATTCGGATTTAGCACCGCACTTTCTGGTTTGCAGGCAGCACGCGCTGCGATCCAGACCATAGGGCAAAATATTGCCAACCAGGCAACTCCTGGTTATTCCCGTCAACGCGTCGATTTGCAGACGGGAAAACCGCTGAACTTAAACGGATTGCTTTTTGGAACGGGAGTTGTCGCAGGCAATGTCACGCGCACCGTCGATCAACTACTCTTGGGTCGAATTCGTACTCAAGAAAGTTTGCTCGGATTTTACGATGTTCAATACTCACGTCTAAACGAGCTTGAATCCTTTCTCAATGAACCAGGGGAGCAAGGCTTAGCTGCTCGTATTTCCTCGTTTTTTAGTTCGATTCAACAATTGTCTGAAGCTCCAGAGGACGCCGCTCGACGTGAGAGCATGCTTTCTAATTCTCGACTCGTCATTACTTCCTTCGGGCAACTTGCGACTCAGATTGCTCAACACGAAAGCGATTTGAATGCAGAGGTTGGAAGTCAGATCGAAGGGGCAAATGCCCTCATCGACCGAATCGCTGTGCTCAACGGGCAGGTGCTTGCGATTGAAGGCGGGACTGCAGTTGAGGCGAATGATGTGCGAGACCAACGAGAAGAAGCGCTCAAGCAGCTTGCCAAACTGATCAATGTGACATCAACCGAGGACCAGAACGGAGCTTTGCGTGTACAGGCAAGTGGTTCGTTGTTGGTTTCCAATATTCAAGGCTATCACCTCGAACGAATCGTCGATGCCGACAACAATCCTCAAGTACGAGTCGAAGGAGCGACGGTAAGGATTAACTCTCCAGGTGGACGAATCGGAGGGTTGATCTCCTTGGCCAACGGCCGATCGGAACAGTTTTCCAATGCGCTTGACAATGTTGCCTACAACTTAATCCGAGAAATCAATCGCATTCATTCGACAGGAATTGGGCGTACAGGATCCTTTTCTAGCCTCACAGCGCTTTACACCCCGACAGATTCCAATCTCAATGGCGTGTTTACAGACGAATTGCTGAGCAACAGCAACTTTGCCTTCCCAATTCAGGAAGGCGAAGTCTACGTCACGGTTACGAACACATCGACTGGACTGGTGGAGAAAAACAAACTCACGATCAGCCCCTCGATTCTTTCGATGTCTGGAGTGGCGAATTTGTTTTCTTCGGTGGATGGGCTCAACGCAAGCGTCGATGCGGCTGGTCGCCTGCGGATCTCCGCACAAAACGGTTACACCTTCGATTTCTCTTCACGACTAGTAGAAGACCCCAACGTAAATCGAACTTTTGGAAGTAATCGCGGGACGATTTCTTCAACTTTGCAAGAGCCGTTTGCTCTGGCGAATAACGATGCAATGACGATCTCGGTGGATGGAGGAGGCACTCAGGCGGTCACTTTTTTAACAGCCGATTTTGCAGATATCTCCAACGCTACTGCGGACGAAGTCGCCGCGAAAATTAATTCTTCCACCGTGGGGCTTACCGCAAGAGTCATAGACGGTCGAGTTGTCATCAGCTCGGATACAGTAGCAAGCGGTTCGACCACTTCTTCGATTCAAATTACCGATGGCGTGGGAGCTCCTGCTGCCGCCATAGGACTTTCGACCTCGATTAACTCTGGAAATGCTACAGGCACTGTGGAAGTGCGCATTGGAGGAAACTACACGGGAAGTGAAAACGAGCGTTGGACTTTCCGTCCGGATTCGCCGGGAGGCCAGCTTGGAGAAACGATAGGCCTCACGATGGGAGTGTTCAACGAAGACGGAGATCGCGTGGCTACTCTCGATGTGGGTGCAGGTTACACATTAGGTACACAGCTCGCGATCGCGGATGGAGTGACCGTCTCTTTCGGCGCGGGTGCGGTGTCATCGACATCCGGAGATTTTTTCAATGTTGATGTCGTTGGTGATGCGGACACCTCTGATCTCTTGGTGGGATTGGGACTCAACGTATTTTTCGAAGGAAGTACCGCGCTCGACATGAGACTCACCGATGCAGTGGATGGTGATGTTGACAACATCGCGGCATCTTTGCTCGGCACTCCAGAAGACAACAAAAACCTGCTGCGCATGTTGGAAATCCAAGACAGTTTGATCTCGTCCTTAGGCGGAAAAACGATTGAGGAATATTACGGAGGTGAACTAGGCAAAGTCGGTTTCGACGTTTCCAGTTCCTACAGTTTGCTGCAAACCCAATCTTTCGTCAGTGAGAACTTAGAAATCCAAAGACTTCAAGTGTCTGGAGTTTCGGTAGACGAGGAAATGGCGCAGCTTTTGCAATTTCAACAGATGTTCGAGGCGATGAGTCGCTATGTGTCGATTATTTCCGAATTGGAGCAAGGACTCATTGCCACGTTGTAAAGGAGTAACAACATGACTTTAAGATTTCCTGGAAGCATCCTATTTTTGAAAGCGAGTTCGAATATCAATATAGCGAACGCTCAAGTGGTAAAGTCGAGCGGGCAAGTCTCGAGTGGAAAGAAAATTCAAACTCTTTCCGATGATCCCGCGCTTTCTTCACGCTTGATCAAACTGAATCGTGAAAATCTTTCTCTGGATCGATATCAAGAGACCAGTAGCCAAGCCAAGATCTACGTCGACAACGGCGCGTCCACTTTGCAGAACATTTCGGATTTGATTGTGCGCGCGAAAGAAATTGCTCTTTCTGCCTCCAATCAAACCATGGCGGAGAGCGATCGCTCCGCTTTGGCGGATGAAGTTCAAGGTTTGCTCGACCAATCTCTGGGTTTGGCGAACTTCCAAGTAGCAGGTCGTTATTTGTTCTCTGGGACGCGCACTTCGGTACAGCCCTATTCTGTGAGTTCTGAAGATGGTCAAAATTTAACTAGTTATCACGGCAATAATGGCAGTTTGGAGCTTCTGGTGCAGGCGGGCGTGTTTATGGGAGTGACCAGTGCTGGTCCGCAGGCATTTCAAGAGCAAAGTCGAGGAACGACGGAGTTTAGTGGGAGTACTGGCGCCGAGCCCGGAACTGGCGCGGATACAGGTACAAATAATGATCGTTTGATTGTCAGTCATGGCACGACGAGTTTTTCTGGCGCTACAGGAGTTGCAGTGGGAACTTCTTCTGCTGCGGACGACACGATTATCGGACCCTCTGGTGCCTATCAGTTAGAAGTAGATTCCGCTGGCTCTCGTGTGCGACTCATCGACAACAATGTTTCTCCTGCAGTCTCTGGAAGTTGGGTGAGTTATGCAGGCCATGCGACCCCTACGAATGTTCAAGTGACTGGCCCCAATGGGGAACTCCTTCATATCAACACGAGCAGCATTTCTGCCAGCGCAACAGTAAATATCACTTCAACAGGAACTCTCTCGATTGATGGAGGCACGACGGAATTCACGATTAGCTATGCCAATCAGAAAGTCGTCGATTCGGTTACCGGGGAAGTGCTCAATGTGAATAGCAGCGCGATTCGCAGAACTGGGGAAGAGTATGTGACCTATAACGGCACCTTTGATCTCTTCACTTTGCTTGCCAATCTCCGCGACGATTTGCGCAACGAGAGAGATCTTTCCGCAGGAGAACAAATTGCGTCCCTTTCTAAGCGTGCAGACCAATTAGGCAGTGTGCAAACTCAGCTCCTGAAAACGACAGCGGTTTTGGGCGGGCGATCTATTCGCTTGGAAGATGGTCAGTTTTTGCTTCAAGACATTCAAGCAGATCTCCAGGTGCTGATTTCCTCGATTGAAGATGTGGATATCAGCAAGGCGATTACTCAACTCCAGCAAGCTGAGAATACTTTGCAATATTCTCTAGCGGTTGGATCCCGTGTGTTGCAATTGAGCTTTTTAAGCTTTTTAGGCTAGGGTGAATTATGAATGACTTATTCATGTTTAATAAAGTCGATGGTGTCTCCCCAGTAGGCGGAAGCAAACCGGCAGGATCTTCTAAGCTTCCTGATGTTAAAGGTGTTGATTTTGCACGGATTCTCGAGGAACTCACTGCGGCCGCCGGCAAATTAGGAGAAGCGTCGAAAACTGTGGATGCAGAAGATCCGCAAGCGCTGAAAGACGCGGTCTCTCAGGCAAAGCAATCTTTGGACACCGCTCTTTCCGCCGGAGAAAGTCTGCTCGAAGCCTATCGTAGAACGGCGATTGTTAATCCTGATTCCAAGAATGAGTAAGTTAAATGAGTTCGAAGGCGGGTATTTTCAAACGGTTTAGCACCGATAAGGAAAAGGCTCTCAAGCTGTTTGGCCCGGTCCTTCGACCCCAAAATCCATCCCAACTTGCCCAAGAATTTCCTCTCGTTTTTTCTCCGGGATCCAAGGGAGAAGTGCGCGTTTTGTTTGAAGGAGAGCAAGCTCTCAGCGGTGCTGCTTTTCTGGTTCGAGAAGCCATTCTTCATCCCGAGGGAAAGTTGAGCATTGGCGCGATTGGCTCTGTGAGCACGGATCCGAATTACCGTGGCCGAGGATTGGCGAGTGAAGTCTTACTGCAATGTGAAAAAGATTTGGCTGATGCGGGCTGTTCACTCGCTTTGCTCTGGGCGCCAAGTCCCAAGCTTTATCAGAACAACGGCTATATCGAAATCGGAATGGAAATCGACTTCTTTGTCAGCGCGGAATCGATTGTTCATCAACCCAATTTGCCTGGTGTGGTTTTGCCGCTCGATGTTTCTGCAGATCTCGAGAGTTGCTGGGAACTCTATCAATCACATTCAGCCCGCGTGAATCGCACAAGAGAAGAATTTTCGCAGCTATTAACGGCGCCTGGAATGGAGCTTTTTATACACAAGCGCATTGGCAAAATTCAGGCTTACGGAGCAGTGGGGAAAGGCGCAGATTTCAAAGAGACCATGCACGAGTGGGCCGGCGATCCCCAAGGAGTTCTCGCCATCGTGCAGCATTATTTGAGACAAAACGCTCGCGAAGGAATGGGTTTGGTTTGTTCAGGCGCGAGCAAAGAATTCATTCAATATTTCACTGAGAAAAACTATGAAGCTCTGCCTGGTTTTTTGGGAATGATCAAATTATTGAATATCGAAAAGCTTTTAGAGGATCTCTCGCCTGTTTTAAAAACAAAGTTCCACTTGAAATGCAAAGCCGGGAAAACAGTCGTTCATTTAAAAGGTCCTAAAGGATCGCTCGATTTCCCGTTCTCCGATTTTCTGCGATTGCTTTTTGGTTATCGCGGAGTCGGCGGCGATGGAATTGTGGCAGCGAAAACTTTGGGTATTCCTGAATTCAAACAAGACATCCCGTTTCACTTGTTTTTTTGGGGCTTGGATTCGGTGTAACAAAAGGAGAAAAAGACCGTGACACCAATTCTATTAAACAAAAGTCGGACATTCGAAGAGGAAGAGGTTTGGAAGCTTCTGTGCGGGCGCGTGGATAGCGAGTGGAAACGAAGAATTGGAGCGGAAGGTTTCAACAAGGGAAGCATTTACGAAACGATACTCACGTGGGCGAATGCTTTATTGCAGGAATTGACGGCCTCAAAAAATCAAGTTGAGGTCTCTGAATTGTTAGCGCGAGTGTTTCGTTACGCGGAATTGGTGATGGAGAATCAGACGGCATATGCCTGGCCAACAGAAAAAGAACGCAATCGCAAGTACTGGCCAACTCTGACGAGCGAAATCATCTACAAGGAAAATTTTTGCTACAAACAAAAACCTTTCATTTCTCGAAACACAAAAATTGCCTCAGCAGGAACGGATTTCGCATTGATGATGCGCCGATGGTGCGCGGAGTGGAAATACAACTATTTAGTTACCGAGCAAGCTCCGGCGAATTTTTCCGAAAAGCAAAAAGAACGATTCTTTTATCAGAAATTCAGCGCACGATACGGCTATCACTTCAACGCGCCGAGTATTCGCCAGCTAGTTGAGAGGGCTTTTAGGTTGTGGGAGCCAAAGCCTCTTCTTTATCAGTATCGAGGAAATGCGAGCGATATGTCGGATGACGGAATGTGGTTCGATCCCTATCGCGATGGAGTGCATTTCACGAGCCCTGATGAGTGGTCCGAAAATCATCCGGTTTTTCAGGAGGCCTTAGAGCAAATGGTGCGCGAGGCGGATGTTTTTGTGCTGACTCTCGACGCCAATGAGGCTTGGTATTTTCTCCACGATGGTTCTTATCTCTCTCGAATGCCTTGGAATTTGGTTTCAGGGCTACTCGATAAAAAGGTGTTCTCGCTGGAAGAAAATTTGGCGGAATTGGAGAGGCTTCGCGAAGTGTGGATGAATTACAACCCGACGATTCGATTCATTGTCAGCGTGTCTTCAGTTCCTCTCACCAGTACTTTTCAGAGAGATCGTCACATCGCTGTTGCTTCGCATTATGGCAAATGCGTTTTGCGCTGCGCAGCCGCGGCTTTCGCAGAAAGGCATTCAAACGTCGACTATTTTCCGTCATTTGAAGCCGTGATGTACGGTTCTCCGGTTTCTTATCAAGAGGATGGTAGGCATCCGAGCTTGGACGCCGAGGCGCGTTTCATGCGCATGTTCCGCGAGGCATTTTGTACAGATTAACTTCAGAAAATAGAAAGGTAGGGCATATGGAAGGTAGAGCATTCGATCAAGGCGGCATGTCTTCAACCGCGCTGGCAACTTCAGGTATCACACCCATTCTTTTGAATAAAAGTAGAGAATTCGAAGAAGAAGAGGTTTGGAAGTTTCTATGCGGGAGAGTGGATAGCGAATGGAAGCGGAGAATTGGTGAAGAAGGAAAGAATAAGGCAAACATTTACGAAAGTGTTTTGGCTTGGGCAAATGCTCTTCTCAAAGAATTGATTGCTTCTAAAAACCAGGTCGAAGTTTCGGAATTATTGACGCGAGTGTTCCGTTATGCAGAACTGGTGTCCGAAAATCAGACCGCGTATGCCTCTCGCAATGAAAAAGAGCGCGACCAGAAATATTGGCCGACTCTAACAAGCGGAAAAATCTATCAAGACAATTTCTGCCTCAAAAAAGATCGTTTCATCACTCGCCAAACCAAAATTGCTTCTGCCGGAAGTTGCTTCGCCGTGAATATTGGAAAAAAACTTAGAGAATGGGGCTACAACTATTTCATCACGGAGCCAGCACCTCCCGGACTCAGCGAAGAAGAATTTCGCTATGGCGCTTATGACCGATTTAATGCGCGCTACGGAACGATTTTCAATATCCCTAGCATGCGTCAACTCGTGGAAAGGGGAGCAAGGCTTTGGGAGCCGAAGCCTCTGATTTATCAGTATCGAGGCAATGCAAGCGATATGTCGGACGACGGAATGTGGTTTGATCCATATCGAGAAGGTGTGCATTTCAAGAGCCCAGAAGACTGGGAAGCCACCTATCCGCGTTTCCAAGAGGGCATTGAGCGCATGATTCATGAAGCGGATGTCTTTGTCTTTACTTTGGGATTGACCGAGGTTTGGTATTTCCTCAATGACGGTTCTTATCTTTCTCGAGTGCCTTGGAATTTAGTTACAGGATTGCTTGGGAAGCAAATTCTCACGATTGAAGAGAATCTGGCCGAATTGGAAAGGCTCTATGAGATTTGGACGTCGATCAATCCCAATATGCGTTTCATCGTGAGCGTTTCGCCTGTACCTTTGACTGCGACTTTCCAAAAAGATAAGCACGTTGTCGTCGCCACGCATCAAGCCAAATGCACCTTGCGTTGTGTGGCAGAGCAATTCGCCGCTCGTCATGACAATGTGGATTACTTCCCTTCCTTTGAAGCGGTGATGTATGGTTCACCGACTCCATTTGAAGAGGATGGAAGACATATCAGCAAGGACTCTGAGAGC